>CAYPKH010000189.1:0-4401 GCA_964411245.1 uncultured Nitrospina sp. | reverse complement strand
GGATCGACGATGCCGGAGCCAAACTGCTGGCGCACTCGCCGACCGTCAACCGGCTGGAGACGCTTTTATTGAACTCCAACCACATCGGCACCGAAGGAGCCGACGCGCTGGCGCAATCGAAAAACCTTCCCGGCATCCGGGAGTTGTTCATGCACGACAACGATTTCGACCAACGGGGAAAAGGCGCGCTCAACGGTTTGCATATGCGGCAATTGCTCCGCCAGCATCTGGACGGGACCACGCTCAATCTCAACGGCCGGCGATTGAACAACAGCGGTCTTGAGGCGCTGGCCCGGTGTCCGGAGCTTGCCGGGGTTGAAACGCTGTCCCTGCGCAACAACCATTTCAATCACCGTGGGTTGATGGCGCTGGCCTCATCGGAGCATCTCAAAAATCTGAAATCGCTGAACCTGATGGACAATGCCATCGGCAACAAAGGGGTAGTAGGTCTGGTGGAGACGGCCACGTTTGAGGGATTGCGGCGTATGAATCTGGAGAAGACCGGGGTGAAAGCGCCGGGCGTGCTGGCTCTGGCGGTTTCCAAAAAGTTTTCTCAACTCGAAGAGTTGAACCTGAGCCACAACGAGATCGGAGACCGCGGCGCCGGTATCCTGGCCGCTTCCGACGTGTTAGGCCGCCTGCAACGGCTGTTTCTGTGGAGCACCTGGATCGGCGACGAAGGGTTGCAGGCCATCGCCCGATCGCCTCACCTGACCCGCCTGCATGAATTGCGCGTCTGCAACAACCAGATCGGTCCCAGGGGAATCCAGGCGCTGGTCGAGTCGGACCTTTTCGCGCGGATTAAAAAACTGGATCTCAGGAACAACCGGTTCAGCGTCAACACCTTCACACAATTCACCCATTCCCCGAAATTCAAGGGGCTCGAAGATTTCCGGTTTTAAATTAAGGTTGGGATTTAAGGAGAGGGTGCCCCGCCCCCGGGGAATTATGGATTTTGCCTGGACAATTCGATGGCTTTCCGGTTCAGGATTTTCTGAACGTGGGCCAGCTCGGCGGTGAACTGCTTGAACTTTTCCTTGTGCTTTTCCTCCTTGCTCAAACCATTGATGAACTCTTCCAGCTTTTTCCAGTTTTTGCTTTTCGGGATCGCTTCCTTCAACTCCAGGACTTTCTTTTCCAACTCGGCGAACGACGGATCTATGCCGCATAAATCTTTTGAAAATTCGGGAAACCAATCGAGCTCCATGAACGCCGGGAGCCCCTGATCGCGGATGATCATCTCCGGATGTTTTTCGGACATGTACTGGAATTTCCGGGTATCGTAGGCCATCTCCTTCATCCGCCAATCGAGACTTTCGTCGGCGATGGGTATCAGCTCCGGGCGGTCTTCCGTCACGATGTCGTACAATTTCAGCATCCAGTCCTTTTTGACCTGGGACAGGGTATCCCAGGCCTGGTCCCCGGTTTTTGGAATCACTTCCCCGGCCAGGGCCCCACCCGCCTGAAACAGCAGAGCCATCAGAATTACCGTCAGATTTCGCACGCAGGTCTTCAGCACAATACACGTCCTCATTAAACAAAAATTAATCAATGTAAATGTATTTCTTCTATTATATCGCAGTCTTAGGAAGAGACGACCGGAAATCCCCCAAAAAAGGGACTATCCACCTAAAGAGGGTTAAAACAAACAAAAAAAATCCCCGGAAACATCGTTTCCGGGGAGAGCCATCAGATCGAAATGATTGACGACGGCGGCTCAGGCGATGGCCAGAAAATTACAGGCCTGGTAACAGGCGTTGCAATTAATGCACAGGTCCATATCGATATGGGCCGCCACTTTTTTGGTGCCGCCGGTGATCGCACCGGTGGGACAGGGCTTGATGCAGGCCCCGCAGGCCACGCAATCGTCCTCTTTCACAAAGTATATGTAGAGACCGGTACACATGGCCGCATCGCATACCTGATCGACAATATGCCGCTCGTATACTTTGCGGAAATACTTGAGCCCGGTCAGCACCGAATAAACGGCGGTTTCGCCTAAGCCGCACAGTGAAGTGACATTGATTTCTTCACACAGGGCCTGGAGCTTGTCGAGATATTCAATTTTGCCGCGGCCTTCGGCGATATCGTCCAGCATGTTTTTGATGAGGGTCAACCCGATCCGGCAGGGGGTGCACTTGCCGCAGGTTTCCGCTTCGTTGAAGCCGATGCAAAATCGGGTCAGGTCGACCACGCAGGCGGACTCGTCATAAGCCGACAGGCTGGCCTGGCCCATGAGGGCGCCGGCCTCGAGCAGGCTTTCGTAATCGGTTTTGATATCGATTTTATCCGGAGGCAGGAACCCGCCGGTCACGCCGCCGATATGCACCACCTTCAATTCCTTCTTCTTGAGGATGCCGCCGCAATAATCTTCGACGATTTCCCGGACCGTGGTGTTCATATCGAATTCCATGAGCCCGTTGTACTTGATGTTGCCCGCCAACGCCCAGGTTTTACATCCGTGCGCGTTGTCCGGTCCCATGGAGCGGTGCCAGTCGGCGCCTTTATTGATGATAAACGGCACCGTCGCATACGTTTCGGCGTTGTTGAGGCTGGTGGGATAACCGTACAATCCTTTTTCCGAGGAATGCGGCGGCTGGGCTTTCGGGAACGGCCGTTTGCCTTCGACCGACTCCATCAACGCGGTGGACTCGCCGCCGATAAACGCTTCCATGCCTTCATGCACGTAACAGTCGATGCTGAAGCCGGTTCCCATGATGTTGTCGCCGAGGAAGCCGCGCTCGCGTGCCGCCTCCAGCGCCATGTTCAGACGGCGCACCGCAATGCCGTAATCGGAACGGGTGTAGATGATAGCGAGGGTGGCCTGCATGGCATAGGCGCCGATCAATAAACCTTCCAGCACCTGATGGGGAACGCCCTCCATCACACTCCGGTCCATGTAGGAAGACGGGTTGCCTTCGTCGCCGTTGACCATGATGTAGCGTTTTTCCGCCTCCTGGTTGGCGGTCTTTTCCCATTTTTCGCCAGTGATGAAACCGCCGCCGCCCTTGCCGCGCAGATTGGATTTCTTGATCTCGGCGATCACTTCCGCCGGTTTCATGGTGGTCAACACCTTTTTGAGCGCTTCGTAACCGCCGACCTCGATGTAGTCGTCGATATTTTCCGGATCGATGTTGCCGCCGTGCGCCAGGGCCACGCGCGTCTGCCTCTCGAGTTTTTCGTAATAATCCGGCTTGGCCGCGTTTTTGGCAACCGTTTTGCCGCCGATGATGTGGTCCTGCATGATCTTGGCCACCGTCTCCGGTTTGACGCGTTCATAGGTGACGCGCGGTTGACCGGGAACATAGATATCCACCAGAACGTCGCGGCTGCAATACCCGCGGCATCCGACCTGGCCCAGGGAACAACCGCCCTTTTCCATGATTTCCGCTACGGCCTTGTGTTCTTCGATCTGTTTTTCGAATTCTTGATAGACCTTTTCGGCGCCTTCAGCGATGCCGCTCAGGCTTTTGCAAATGGTGATCCTAACGGTGTCTTTTTTGGTGCTCGAGGCTTTGGCTTGCTCCGCCACAGCTTCCATGGGGCTTCTCCTATGATTCTATATCATCGTTGAAATCAGGATTCTTAATCAGCCGTTTGTTCCTCCATGACCGCTATCCGAGCGGTACACGGAAACATGCAAATATAATATAAATTCGCACAGGTGCCAAGAAATTTCCATAAAATCCGCCCCGGATTTCAGGAAAATCCCCCGGGCCTAAGCCTTGAAATGAATGAAAATACGGCTCCCCGGGTCCGCGGCGGAGGTTTCACGAAAAATCCCGCTAAGCCCTGTTCAAACCCCTATTAAACCAGTGTTTTTACCCGCACCGGGCCAACCGGGGCGGATGCGCCCATGAGCCCGGGGTTGGCGGGGCTGAATCGGTCCTCAGGCAGGTTTTGCAATAGCGGGGACTTTCAGGTGTTATTTAAAATGAAAGGTGGGGCGGGCTGGGTTAAAGCCCGGTGATCCTTAAATCGCCGTGAATTCACGGTACCAGCATGCCGATTTTATTGTTGTACCGGCCCCGGAAATACATCCCCATCTCCGTAAACCAGATCTTGCCGTCCTTGTCCAGGGCAATTTGAGTGGGATGGCTGTGCGGGTCGGGCAGTTTATAGAATTTCACGCCTTTGGATGTTCCCGGCTCCGCCTGCGACAGGTCGAGTCGGCCGATGGCGTCGGGCCGGCCGGCGGTGAACCAGACGTAGCCCCGCTTTTCATCGACTAGAAGGTCATGCGGACGGCGCCGTTTGCCCAGAAAATATTCCACGAGGTGCGGTTTGCCGTTCTTGTTTACCAGTTTGGCCACCTTGCTGGCAAACATCTCGGTGAACCACACCGTCCCGTTCGCGGACAGGGTCAATCCGTGCGGGACGGATTTTTCCGGTGGGACCCTG
>CAYPKH010000188.1:0-4412 GCA_964411245.1 uncultured Nitrospina sp. | reverse complement strand
TTCAGGGTTTGTTTTTTTTCATGGCGCGGGCGATTTCACGATCCGCTTCGCGTTTCTTGATCGTGTCCCGCTTGTCGTAGTTTTTCTTCCCCTTCGCCACGGCGAGCTCCACCTTGACCTTCCCGTTTTTGAAATACAGTTTCAGCGGAATCAGGTTGTATCCCTTTTCCCGGCTGACGCCGATCAAGCGTGCGATTTCTTTTTTATGGAGCAGGAGCTTGCGCTTGCGCATGGGATCGTGATTGAAACTGTGCGCCGGGGTGTATGGGCTGATGTGGCAGTGCAGCATAAAGACTTCCTCCCGGTCCACCACGGCGTAGCAGTCGGCCATGCTGGCCTTGCCCTCGCGGAGCGCCTTGACCTCGGTTCCCTGCAGAACTATCCCCGCTTCCAGGGTGTCTTCGATATGATAGTTGTGCCGGGCTTTTTTGTTCTGGCAGATGATTTTGATGCCGTTGGTGTTTTGACTTTTCTTGCTCATGGTTACGGGATGACTCGGATGTTCTGGCCTACCTTCAATTTTAACGAGCGGGCCGCATTTCCCTCCCGCTCGAACAGTTCCAGCGCGTTCCAGCTGTTGATGATGGACCGCGTCATATGCGGGGCGCATTCCGAGTAATGGGCCGCCAGGCCGCGAATCGCCGTTCTTCCAATTTTAACCGTCATTTTGCGGGAGTTCGGGCAATGCGCCGAAACCAGCTCACTCGGAATATTGGTGGCGGCGTTTCCGAACCGGTCGATATAGATGATTTCACCCTCAATCGCTTTTCCATTCCATGAAGGCTCGGCGGGCAACTCCAGGGTTTGGGGGTCCTTGATGGGGGGTCCCAGCGATTTTAAGAGAGTGCCCTGGGCCAGAGAAGCCGCCACCGGCGCGAAAATGTCGCGGCCGTGGAAGGTGGCGGACACCTCCGGCAATAAATATTTTTTTTGAGTCAACTCGACGCACCGGCTTTTGGCGTTCATAACGCAACTGAAGATGCCGTTGTCCGGCCCGACATAGTGGCAGGAACCGCTTTGGACCGCCATCGCCCGGCGGGTGCCGCCGACGCCGGGATCGACCACCGCCACGTGCACGGTTTTTTTCGGAAAGTAGGGCGTCGCCACCTTCAACACCAGCGCCGCCTGCAGAACGTTTTGCGGTTCGATGCCGTGGGTGAGGTCGATGATCTCCACCGTGCGATGGATGGACCGTATGACCCCCTTCATGATGCCTACAAAGGGATCGTCGGTGCCGAAATCGGTGGTCAGGGTTATGAGGTCGGGCATCCGGAAACCTGTTGTTCCGAAACGTCAAGGATGCGGACGGGAACGATACGGTTCATCAATGCGTCATCGCCTTCAAACGAAACCGGAATATAGTTCTCCGAATGGCCGCGCAGGCGCCCCGTTCGGGGTTCGCGGCTGTTCTCGACCAGCACCCTCACGGTTTGATCCAGAAAACTCTGGCGAAATTCCAAGGCTTTCCGGTTTCCCAGCTCGGTCAGAATTTTATTGCGTTCCTTTTTCACGGCTTTGAGTACATCGTTGCGGAACCCGGCGGCCACCGTGCCCGGTCGGGACGAATAGGAAAACACGTGCAGGGTGGTGAAGGGCAACTCTGCCACCATCCGCCGGGTGTTCTCAAACATGGCCTCCGTTTCGCCGGGAAAGCCGATGATGATATCCGCGCCCAGTCCGACCCGTGGAATCCGGCGGACGATCTTCTCCACCACGTCACGGTATTGCCGGGCGTCGTAGTTGCGGCGCATGCGCAACAGGATGGTGTCGTCTCCGCTTTGCAGGGGAATATGAAAATGCGGGCACAGGTCGTCCCGTTCGGCCATGAGCTCGATCAGGTGGTCGTCGATTTCCATCGGGTTGATGGAACTGAGGCGCACGCGGAAATCGCCTGGGAGATCGAGGATGTCCTCCACCAGCGATGAAAACCTTTCCGGCGGATTGCGGTCCATCCCGTAGGTCCCGAGATTGATTCCGGTGAGGGTGATTTCCCGGAACCCGGCGTCCAGCGAACAGCGCACGTTGTTGAGAATATTGTCCCTGGAATCGCTGATCGAGCGTCCCCGCGCCTGCACCACGGTGCAGAACGAGCAGGCCTCGTCGCATCCGGTCTGCACTTTGACAAACGCCTTGGTTTTTCCGTGGAAATCCGAAACGGGAATGGTCTTGAAATCCCATTTCTGGGTGATGTCGGACATGTGCACCAGGGGCAGGCCGAAGGCGTCTTCCTGATGAATCCGGTTCAATTGGGCCTTGATCACCTCCGCGATTTCCAGCTTGTTGGCATTGCCCAGCACCACATCCAGGCCCGGAATCCGGGCCGCTTCTTCCGGGCTGTTTTGGGCGTAACACCCTGTAAAGACGACCATTGCGCCGTCATTGATGGCCAGGGATTTCTTCACCGCCTGGCGTGAGCTGGCGTCGCTTTTGGCGGTTACCGTGCAGGTGTTGACAACGTAGATGTCGGCCTTATCCTGAGAGCCGACGATGGAAAACCCTTCCTGCTCCAGCAGGGTCTGCATTTCGGCGGTGTCGTTTTGGTTGGTCCGGCAACCGAGGGTTGCGAAGGCGACTTTCACGTTCAGGTTTCCTCTTTCTCGGGCAATCAATAATTAAGCTCTCATCTTATGCCATCCCTTTGTTTTTTATCAACTGTAAATTATTTTAAATCGGGAGGGCTTCAAGCCGTTCTTGACCTGCCGCACCGGGTTTGTTAGGATGCGGTTTCCCACTACGTGACAACTGACCCTGAAATCCATTCATCCATTAAACGCCAATGTCGGTCGATAAGGACATCCAGACGTTTCTCGAAAAATGGCTCCATAAAAGCGTTAAAAAGTACGTGTCGCATATGGATGGCCGGCAGAGTGGAGGGCTTCACGATTTGATCATCGGCGGGGTTGAAAAACCCCTTTTGAAAATCGTGCTTCAGGAAACCGAGGGCAACCGGACCAAGGCCGCCAATATTCTCGGCATCAATCGCAACACCTTGCGCAAAAAAATCCAGGACTACAACATCCAATGCCGGGACAAGGATTAGCCGCCGTTATTCTGGCCGCCGGTAAAGGCACCCGGATGCACTCCGGCCGCGCCAAGGTCCTGCACCCTTTGGCGGGCCGTCCGTTACTGATCCATGTGCTGGACGCGGTGACAGCCCTGAATCCCGCTCGCGTCCTCGTTGTGGTGGGGTATCAGGCGGCGGAGGTCAAGCAGGCATGTGCCAACCGTCCCGTGGAGTTTGTCGAACAGGCCGAGCAGTTGGGGACCGGCCACGCGGTTCAGCAGGCCCAGTTGGCCCTCGAGGATTTTGAGGGGGAGGTCCTGATCCTGTGCGGAGACATGCCGCTGATCCGCTCCGCCACCCTTAAGACCCTGCTCCAGAAGCACCACGAAACCGGGGCGGAATGCACCCTGTTGAGCCTTAAAACCAAGGAACCAAAGGATTTCGGCCGGGTGGTCCGGGGCCCGGACGGGGCGGTTTTGAGGATTGTGGAAGCCAAAGACGCCACCACCGGGGAAAAAACTGTTGACGAATACAACTCGGGCGTTTATTGTTTTGATAAGGGCATTCTTTTCAAAGTTTTAGCTTCAATCGATCGCAGCAACGCGCAGGAGGAGTATTATCTGACCGATGCGGTCGGTATTCTCTCCCGGAACGGGCATTCGGTGGAATGCCACTCGACCCGGGACGCGGATGAAATTTTCGGAATCAATTCCTCCGAAGATTTGAAAAAAGCCGAGCAAATGGTTCAAGCCTGACCAACCGGTGCCATCGTTTCCCCCAATCAACCGAATTCGGAACATAAGCCATGAAAGCCGTAATCCTTGCCGCCGGCAAAGGAGACAACCTCAAACCGTTTACTGACACGCGTCCCAATCCCATGATCAGCGTGGCCGGGAAATACCTGTTCGACCACAGCCTCGATCTGCTTCAGAAAGCCGGTATCAACGACATTTTCGTGGTGGTCGGGCATCAGAAGGACAAGCTGATCGAGCAGATCGGCGAGCACGTGCATAACGGGCTGAACCTGCAGTACGTGGAGCAGAAACGCCCGGGCGGCATCGGCGATGCAGTGTTGAAGATCAAGGACAAAATCCTGCCGGGCGAGTATTTCCTGCTCATTTACGGGGATATCGTGACCGCGGAAAACATTTTCAGCAAAACCCAGCAGTCGTTTCACGCCTTCAAGGGTCCGGTGGCTTCCATCTGCCTGCCGCCGTCCAACGAGATGTTCGGCAACGTGTTTCTGAATGCCCACATGAACATCACCAAAATCATCGAAAAGCCGAAGGGAGATCATCTCGGCAATTACGTGCTGGCCGGGGTGTATATTCTTCCCGCGGGTTTTTTCAAACTGCTGGAGAAAAACCAGCGGTCCATGGAAAAGGCCCTCAAAGCGCTGGTCGCGGGG
>CAYPKH010000187.1:0-4412 GCA_964411245.1 uncultured Nitrospina sp. | reverse complement strand
CCCGTACGCTTCCCGGTTCTCTAAAAGGGATTCGGCAGAAAATACCGAGTGTCCAAGGCCTTAAAGAGAAATGGGCGGATCGCCATGAAGCATTGCAGGAAAACCTCTCTTCCTTGACGGATGGCGATTTGCCTCCGCAGGATGATTACACCGAAGAGGATCGTGAACACCTCGATAAAATCCTGAATGATATTGCCGACGATCAAAATTAAAACGACCCATCCCCAAACAGAAATTCCCCATCCATTCGGGATGAACCTCCTTTCCTGAACGACACCCACTATGGCCACTCGCATCAATTTAAATGGTGATATCCAACCGGAAGCGCACATCTCGGTGTTCGACCATGGTTTCCTGTTCGGCGACAGCGTCTATGAAGTGGTCGGCACGCACCAGGGGCGACTCTGTTTTGTTCAGGAGCATCTGAAACGCCTGCGAAATTCCGCCCGCGCCATCTCTCTGGAGATCCCCCTGGCAGACGACGTCATGATCCGGGAAATTGAAAAAACCGTGGAGGCTGCCGGAAATCCGGAATCGTATATCCGCATCATCGTCACCCGGGGTGTGGGGGAGATCGATATAGATCCCGAATCCTGCACCCGGCCGAACGTCCTGATTCTTGTCAAACCCGTCATGCTGTACCCGGAAGAAAACTACACACATGGGATCAATGTCGCCCTGGTCTCCGTTAAAAGAAATCCCAAGGAAGCGTTGAACCCGGGCATCAAAACCGGAAATTATCTCAATAATGTTCTGGCCAAGATGGAAGCCCGCCAAGCGGGCGCGGCCGACGCGCTGATGCTGAATCCGACCGGACAACTGACCGAATGCACCACCAGCAATTTCTTCTTTGTCCGCGACCAGCGTCTGATGACCCCCTCGCTGGATTGCGGTATTCTGCCGGGGATCACCCGGGAAGTGATCCTTCGCCTGGCGCGTGAAAACGGCGTGTTGGTGGAGGAAGGCGAGTGGCCTCCCGAGATTCTTCAAAACACGGAGGAGGCTTTCATCACCGGGACCGTCAAGAGAGTGATGCCGGTCACGTCTCTGGATGGCCGGCCCATCGGGGAGGGCAAGCCGGGGCCCATCACCAAAATGATGATGCGGCTGTATGAGGATGTCCTGATTTCCCTTTAATCGATTTTCCTTTTAACAGTGGGAGGCGCCGTGGCTCTTTTGGCCGGCCTGACCGGCGGCATGGGTTCCGGAAAAACGACCGTCGGACAAATGCTCAACGATTTGGGCGCACACATCATCGATGCCGATACCATAACCCGTTCCCTGATGGAACCCGGACAACCGGCCTTTCAGGAAATCGTCCATTTACTGGGAAGCGGGGTTTTGAGGGATGATGGCACTTTAGACCGGGGAAAAATTGCCGATAGGGTTTTTAACGATACCGGGGAAAAAGCAGCTCTGGAAGCCATCCTCCACCCCCGGGTCTTTGCGGAAGAACAGCGGCAATATAACGAAATCCGGGAAAGCGATCCTTCCGCGCTGGTCGTTCTGGATGCGGCCCTGCTCATTGAATCGGGGAATTACCGCAAAGTCGATAAGGTCATTGTGGTTGCCTGTGACGAGGAAACCCAGATTCAAAGAATCCTGGCCAAAAACAAGTTTACCCGGGCCGATATTGAAAGAAGACTGCGTCAACAGATGCCTCTGAAGGAAAAAATCAAATTCGCGGATTATGTCCTTCATAACGATTCCGGTTATCCTGAATTGAAGGAGAAAATCGAAGCTCTGTTTCATCAATTGAAAAAGATGGCGGTTTAAATTCCATGGCCGAACAAAGAGTGGGCGGGTTGCCCGATCTCAATTTGCGTGAAGCGGAAGAGATTGAGCGACTATTAAAGGAAGAAGAAGAGAAGGCGATCCAGGAAGACCTGCGGGTCCATCCCCTGAAGCGCCTGCTCGACCCCAAACTGCTGTTGGGAATTTCGGCGGCGGTGGTTCTGGTATGGGCCGCGAGTTGGTCCATACTCGGTTTCCTGGAACAGAGTGCGGTGACCCCTCAGATGGAAGCGCAGAAGGCGCAATCCACGGAAACCCTGATCCCCGCTTTTGTTCAGGTTCAGAAACCCAATATTTATCCGCTGGAACCGTTTTTTGTTCCCATTCGCAGTAAAAACCGGGAAACCGGACGCTTTCTCCATGTCACTGCCCATCTGGTATTGAGCAATCGCAGGCTTCACAGAGACATCGACAAGATCCGGCCTTTAATCCGTCAAAGCGTGTACTTCCTCCTCAGCCGGAAGCAAGCCAAAGATTTTGAAAAGGGCCGCGTTACCTTTGAGGAACAGGTCAAAAGGGAAATTCTGACCACCTCCAACGGACTTCTGTTAAGCGGCACCGGCACGATCATCAATATTGTATTCACCGAGTTTGTGATCAGCCCGTCCTGAGCGGGGAGGCGGCTTGACATGACCCGGGAAGGTTGTATATTGGTAATATAAACCTTTAATTAAAAAGTGGTTATCGCCATGCCGGTCATCCAGCCCACCAACCTTCAGCAGGTTTTGCAGATGAGTTCTGCGGTGGAAAAAGTGCAAGCGCAACAGGTGCTGCAATTGGCCGCGGACCAGATTCAGGACCAGGAGCGCGTTTTACTGGATGAGAAAAAACGCGCGGAATTACAGGACCCGGAAGAGACGAATCCCGCCGAACCCACCCATCCGGACGGATCCGGACCGCGCAGGCGCCTGCGCATTAAGAATCCCGCCCAATATGCCGATGAGGAAGAAAAGGGGAGTGTGTTGCCCCAGGATACCGCGGAAGACACCCAGGGGTCTCATCTCGATATTGTGGTTTAACCCAGATCAATTTCCCGGCTTATGTTGTCCGAAAATCTTTCTCCCAATACACTGCGTCCGATTTTTGCCAATGCCCTGACGCTGAAACTTGAAACCCTCAAACTGGACGCCTTCATCCGGAATTTTTTCCCGGGCCAGACCCTGCCGGGCAAGGTGGTGCAGGTGCTTCCCGGCCAGAAGGCGGTCGTCGAGTTTCAGGGCGAAAAAGTGTTACTGCAGTTTCCGCGGCCCGTCAGTCCCGGGCAGGGGATCACCGTCAAGGTCGAGCAGGTTCACCCCAACCCGATACTGAAGTTGACGGAACCCGTTCCTGCGGCCTCTTCGCAAAAGACGACTCAGGCTGAGGCTCCCAAAGAAGCCGGAACACCCAATCCGCCTGCAGGCGATAAAACGACCCTACACAACCGGTTGACCGTTCTTCACCCAACCGGGCAGGGGACCCCCAAAAATCACCAGGCCGGCACCGGAAACCCATCCACCGCGCAAGAGATTCCGGGCGGGAAGGAACCTTCGACCCCCCCGCCTAACAGGGAAGCATTGCCCATCCAGGACAAGAGTGAAGCATTGCCGGCCCCCGACAGAAAGGTCAACGAACCTGTGACACGGGAGGGCTTACAACGATTGGGCATTCAAGCGGGGCATAAAGTGAAGGCGGAAGTGGTGCGCGTGGTGAATCCACAAACCGTTCAGGTCCGGTTTCAGGGACAGCAGATTACCGTCAGACATGCCGCCGACGTTCAGCCCGGCAAGCCGGTCATCCTGCACGCCCGTCCCATCAGTGCCGACCAATTCATATTGGAGTTGGAACCGGCACCGCCGCCATCGTCTCCACCTGCCGCGACCCGTCCTTCTCCAGGGTTGACGGTTCTTAAAAATTACCTTCCGGCGCGGCAACCGCTGGTTCAGATGCTTTCGGGATTGAAGGAAATATTTCTGGACGGTCCCGCCACCGCATTCAAGGCGCTGAATCTGGAGCCCGGCCAATTGGAGCAGTTGCAGGCCAATCTCCAAAAACTGGTTTCCCCGGGAACCCAGCCGCTGAAAGCCCTACAGGTGAAAGAGGCGGTGGACCGGACCGGATTGCACTATGAGGCCAAAGTCAAAGATTTTGCGGAAAACCCCGATCCGGCCCGGCGAACCGTTCTTTT
Source organism: uncultured Nitrospina sp. (assembly GCA_964411245.1). Lineage (GTDB taxonomy): Bacteria > Nitrospinota > Nitrospinia > Nitrospinales > Nitrospinaceae > SZUA-226. The sequence continues at coordinate 451 of CAYPKH010000187.1, read as the reverse complement.
GGAAAATGATTTGAAAGGCCAATTGATGCGTCTGGCCCGGCAATTGGAACAGAGGCCCGCCAGCGCCACCCCCGATTCCGATAAATGGATCGGAAAGTTGTTGACGCAGGTGAATCAGGCGGTGAGCAATATCGAATTACAGCAGTTGACCCAATATTTTGCCCGAGAGGAGCACCACCCCCTGCTGTTGCAACTGCCGCAACACTTTTTGGGAGAAGAGGAGCGTTTCAAAATTTATATTCTTGCCGATTCGGGGGACGGCTCCGGGGAATCGACCGATCCGCACAACCGGGCTTTCAATCTGGTTTTCCTGCTTCACCTTTCGGCGTTGGGTGAATTGAGAATCGAAACCCGGGTGCACCAGAACGAAATTTCGATTCATATCATCGGATCGAATGCCGAAGCCGTCCGGTTTATCCTGGAGCATGTAGCGGAGCTGGAAGCGCCCCTG
>CAYPKH010000186.1:0-4426 GCA_964411245.1 uncultured Nitrospina sp. | reverse complement strand
CTGACCCTCGGAGCCCCGGCATGCATCCACCGGACAGCACCCATATCCTGAACCACCTCCAGGCCCTGGTCGGAGAGCGCAACCCGTTCAGCGCGCCGGGACCGCTGGAGCAGGCCGGCGCCTACATCCTCCAGCATTTTCAAAACCTCGGCCTGAGCGTCTCGCGGGAGGAGGTGTCGTTCGAGGGCGCCGCCTCGCACAACATCTTCGGATTGAAGGAAGGGACCGACCCTTCACAGGGCACGTTCATCCTCGGCGCGCATTACGATGCGGTGAAGGGCACCCCCGGAGCGGACGACAACGCCAGCGCCGTGGCAGCGCTTCTGGAAGTGGCGCGTTGCCTGGCGGAGGATGCGGTGAAGGGATCGATTGTGTTTACCGCCTTCGCGCTGGAGGAGTACGGGTTTGTCGGGAGCCGCCAGATGGCGGTCCGCCTCAAGCAGTCCGGCGAACACATCTCCGGCATGATTGCTCTGGAAATGCTGGGCTACCGCACCACCGAACCCGGTTCGCAAACCTTCCCGCCGTACGTGGATGCCTCGCAGTATCCGGACGTTGGGGACTTCATCGCGGTGATCGGCAACCAGCCTTCACAAGCGTTGACCCTCGGTGTGGCGGAAGTGTTAAAACAGACGACGCCCGATCTGGGAGTGGAACATCTGGTGCTTCCCGGCCGCGGCGACTCGTTTGTGGAAATCCGGCTGAGCGATCATTGTGTGTTCTGGGAACAGGATTTCAAGGCGGCGATGCTGACGGATACGGCGTTTTTCAGAAACCCCAACTATCACCAGCCGACCGACACCCTGGAGACGCTGGACATCGATTTCATCCGCGACATCTCAGCGGGCCTGGCGGCGTATATTAAAAACCCGGTCATCTGACCGGCAACGGGATTCCCTGTTCGTACGCCGTCCCGCTCGCCTCCCAGCGGAACCGCTTCTTTAATTTTTAAAAAAGATTGGGGGCGGGTGCCGCTGCCGGACAATGTTAGAAAGTTTCGAGTTGCAGTTCTAAGGGTGGAACCACGCGTGGCCGGGAAGAGCTTAATTGCCGCCGATCAGTTTGTCGAATTTCTTTTTGAGGGTCTTTTTGTCCTTGTCGACGGACTTGGAAACGTTATCGGAGGTTTTCTGCATTCTCTTTTTAATGGCGTTGATGACCTTGCGGCCGTCCGATTGCACGGCGGAATTTTTCTGAGATGGTTTATCGATCTGTGGTTCAACTGCCTTCTCGTCCTTCTGGGCATTCTGTTCCCGGCCCAGCCATTCATTGGCCTTTCTCTTGATCGTTTGAAAAATCGATTCTTCCTGGATGTCCGGCGTGGCAGGACTTTCTTTCGCCCACAGCGGTTGGGCCACCATCAGGGACAAAGCGGCTGCCGCCCAGAACAGTTGCCAGGTTTGCTTTAACGAAATCGCTTTCATCTGATCCCTTTTTTAATTAGTGAGACCATCATTCCTCGACTGCTTCTTCTTTCTTTTCATCGGCGACTAAAGCTTTGAAAGATTCCTTGAGGATGTTTTTGCCTTTTTTAACACCGCCCCGGTCTTCATCAAGCTGGTCCTCCTCGGATATTTTACCCAGGTATTTTCGGGTCTGGCCGGAGGTGCGTTTGACTGCAGGCTCTTCGGAGGTTTCAGCCTGCGCCTGTTTGGCGGTAGTGGACTTCTTCTTCTTGCCGTCGCCATCCAGGATACCCTTAAACAGGCCGCCGGATTCCTCTTTCTTAGCCTGCCGGGTTTTGGCGGGTGGCGCTTTGCCTGCCGGTTGGTCTTTGTTGTCGCCAACACCGAGGATTTTTTTCAAGGTGGAGGTCACACCGGATTCCTCCTGCTTGGCGGATTTGACCACCGTACCTGAGGCTTTCGCCTTGTCCCTGGCGGCATCCACCCCGATCAGTTTTTTAAAGGAATCCTTGAGCGCGGCCTTGGTTTCCGTCATCACGGTTTTGGCCTGCGGCTTGTCCTCCTTCGGTTTCTGTGTGGCGCTGGCCGTAGGAGCGATGTTGATGGGATTCAGCGGATTTTTTTTGGCATCCTTCTTCTTATCGTCATCGCTGCCCACCAGTTTTTTGAGCGCTTTGGTGAGCAGGCCGGGTTCTTCCTTCTCCGGTTTTGGGTCGGCCGCTTTGGCGGTTTTCGTCTTGGCGGTTTTAGCAGATTTCTTTTTGGAATCTTTTTCCGCCGGCTGGTCTTTATCGTTCCCGATCAGTTTGTTCAGGGTTTTGGTGAGCAGGCCGGGTTCTTCCTTCTCCGGTTTTGGGTCGGCGGGTTTTGCCGGCTTGGCCTCCGCCACCCGCTCCCAATCGGAAACGGCCGTCGCGCCGGAAGGCTTGCCGGGGGCATCCAAGGTGGGATACGCCGCCACGGGGCCGGTCAGGAATCCCCAAAGCGCCAGGGTTGCGAAAACTGTTCCAAGAAAACTAATTTGCCGCATCGAGTCTCTCCGTAAATAAGTATATTCAATAGTATAAGCCCTGGGACCGGTTTTGGCACTCCTTAAAACAGCCGGTGAATGCCATTGAAATATGCGATTTTAAAGGGGGAATTGGCGGTGTGGGGGAAAACGGGAAAAGGTCTTGAAATCATATCCGGTTTTGGTCACAATGGCCCAACCCGATAATTTTAAAGGAAAAGCATGCTCGCGTTCGCCAAAGACATCACCCAGAAGGAACCCAACCATCCCGAGGAGGGCAATAATGCCAAACTCAAGGAGTACATGGACTACCAGCGGAAGATCAACCATGAAAAATTGATCTACCATTCCCTGGACCATACCAAAACCTACCTGCAGAAAACCATCAACGATATGCGGGGGGATGAAAACAAAATCAAAGAGTATTTGGAAAAAGCGTTCCCCATGTCCCACCGGTACGCCGACTCCGATACGTTGATGCTGATGTTGAGGAAACTGGTCAACGCCCACAACGCCAGCAACAACTGGTACCGCCTGAACCGATTTTATTTTGGCCTGGCGTATGACGCCATCAACCGGTTCGTCCGGATTTACAACCGGCTGGTCCGCGAGGCGCCGGAAAAAAGCGAAGAGTATGGCATCACCCCCCGGGTGGAAATCGATTTCGACGATTGGGTCCGATTATACTTCCACGATCTCGATTTCATGATCGGCGAGTCCACGCCTTACTTGCATTTCACTTTCCGCAAACGTAACCTCGCCATCGAAGGTTTCATAAAGGAGAAAGTGGAGGCCCAAACGCCGCGCGCCGATGCCCTCCGGGAAGCGAGCAAGGAATTCAATATCGAAGACGATGCGGTCAAAATCCTGTCCCACAAAACCATCGACCCGAAGGACCTCGAATTGTTTTACACCTCGGCGGAAAACCCGATCTACGAGTTTCTGTATGACTCCGGCTCGGAAGAAGGTTTTCTGGACGGCGAATGCCTGCTCGATCACTCCTATTACCTCGGCCATCAACTCAAGGGTTTGTCCGAGGTGGAAGCCGAATCGGTGGTCAGCGAAATTGAAAGGCTTTCAAAGCACTAAAATTGTGTTAAGCTAGGGCGGTTTGATCGGCAACCGAGCCCCAAGGCTCCCAAAAATCTTCTAACCTGGACGAAACTCATGAGCGATAAACACGAAATGGCCTGGGATGATATCCATGATCCGGGTGACCCCCGGGGCCGGGGTCGCGGCGGCGGACGCGGCGGCGGGCCGGGCGACGAAAACCCGGGCCCGCAGTTTAAAATGCCGCCCATTAAAATCCCCAAACTGACCCCCACCACCCTGATCATCGGAGTGGTGGTGCTGCTCGCCCTCTGGATCGTGCCCAGCGTGGTGTACACCGTGGCGCAGGATGAAGTCGGCGTGGTGACTCGTTTCGGAGAATATGTGCGCACCACCCCGCCGGGATTGCAATTCAAACTCCCCTCACCCTTCGAGCATGTGGAGACGCCGACCGTCCGCAAGGTGCGGGCCGCCACCGTGGGTTTCCGCCAACGGGGAAACCAGGAACAGGACCGGCCCAACGAATCGCTGATGCTGACGGGTGACGAAAACATCGTCGATATCGATCTGGTGGTGCAGTACCACATCATCGACGCCAAGAACTATCTGTTCAACATCCGCAGCCAGGCCAAGGCGGTGCACGACGTGGCCGAAACCGCCATTCGCGGCATCATCGGCAACCGGCCGATCGACGACGTGCTGACCACCGGCAAGGCGGAAATTCAAATCCAGGTGAAAGAGGCCATGCAGGCCATTCTGGACAAGTACGAAAGCGGCATTCAGATATTGAATGCCCAGCTCAAAGACGTCAGCCCGCCGCAGGCGGTCGACAGCGCTTTTAAAGACGTGCAAAGCGCCAAGGAAGACAAGGACCGCTTCATCAACGAGGCGAAAGGCTACCGCAACTCGATCATCCCGGAAGCACGCGGTAAAGCAGCCCAGCTCATCGCCCATGCCGAGG
>CAYPKH010000185.1:0-4451 GCA_964411245.1 uncultured Nitrospina sp. | reverse complement strand
AACGCTGGACTTGAAATAGTCCTCCCCTTATGAAGGGGAGGATACAGGTGGGGTTGTTTTCGACGGAATCATTGGTTAAACCAAAAGACAATGAAAGGAAGAAATTATTATAACCTCCCCTTCATCCCCTCCTTGCCAAGGAGGGGAATATTGTTGTCATCCTGAGCCTGTCGAAGGGTGACAACAATATGCAATGGTCTCGTTCACAAGGGAGAGGATCGATTATCCCCACATTTCTTCCGGGAGTTCCAGCCGGTCCACTTTTTTGCCGCCGATGATATGGGATTCCAGAATTTCTTCCACGTCTTCCGGCTTGACCTTGATGTACCAGACGCCTTCCGGATAGACCACGACGACGGGACCCATCGAACAGGGGCCCATACAACCCGCGGTGGTGATCAGCGCTTTGCCGAACAGCATTTTCTTTTCGATGCCCATGCTCAGCGTTTCAAAAACCTCGTTCGCCGCGTGCTCGGCGCAGGACCCTCGGGGGTGTCCGGGGGGCCGCTGGTTGGTGCATACAAGTATATGATGTGTAGGTTTTGGCATACTCCTCCTCCGAATTACGAATCACACGCATACAGGTTTGGATTGGGATATTCCAAAGCCGTAAACGGTTTGCTTATTACAGATAAACAGACTTTCGAACTCCAAAAAAGACTCCATCAAACGCAAAAATTCACCTCCAACAACCGAACAGACGGGGTTTGCCCCCGGAGGTGAGGCGGTAGTATACTATAATTTATAAAGAGATCGATAGCCTGTTTCGATGATTTGATTTGATATCCCCAAACTTTTTAAATTTCCGGAATTCATGCCTAAAAACACCCTCTTGGGGGAACCCTTCGTGAAACCCCGGTTCGACGCACCGTACCTGGCGGACGCGGCTCATCAGGCACTGGGCCGGGCGGTGACGCATGTCGCGTTTTCACCCCTGCCGGGCGATGCCTCGACGCGCCAGTATTACCGTCTGTCGCTGGAATATGCCGAAGGCTCCTCCGAACCGCAGACGTTGATCCTCATGCAACTGGAGCACCCCAACGCGAGCGGGGAAACCGATTTCATCCGCATTTTAAAATTCCTGCGGGGGATCGATCTGCCGGTGCCGGAGTTGTACCATTTTGATGCCGAGCGCGGACTCCTGTTGCTGCAGGACTGCGGAGACACGACCCTGGAAGCGCATCTTCAATCGGCAGACCCGGCAATCTTAAAAAAATGGTATCTCCAAGCCGTGCACCTGCTCGCGGTCATGCAGACCGAAGCCACGCGGTCCATCGGTTCCGACTGTCCGGCGTATCACCTGAAGTTCGATGTCGACAAATTGATGTGGGAAATGGATTTCATGCTGGAGCATTTTATCGAAGGTGTCCGGCGCCATCCTTTGAACAAAGCCGCCCGGCAGGCTATCCGGAAACCGTTGATCGCCCTGTGCGAAACGCTCGCCGGGCAGACGCCCTGCTTCGCTCACCGGGATTACCACAGCCGCAACCTGATGGTCCACAATGACGCACTCGTGCTTCTGGATTTTCAGGACGCACGCATGGGACCGAGCCAATACGACCTGGCCTCCCTGCTGCGCGACTCCTACCTGCCGCTTCCCGACGCACTGGTCTGGGAATTGGCGGACGCATTCATCGAACAGAAACAGGCGTTGGACCATCAAGCCATCGACCGCGACGAATTCCTGCGGGTGTTCGATTGGATGTCCATACAAAGAAACCTGAAGGCGGTCGGCACCTTTGCCTATCAGAGCCGCGTCAAAAACAATGATCGTTATCTGCCCTACATCCCACCGGCGCTCGAAACCGTCCGCCAGGCCTGCCTTCGCCGGGAGGATTTAAAACCGGTGCAGGCGGCGTTGTCGGTTGCGATTGCCGAACTGGAACACTAAGAGGAAGAGAACCCCGGTTTCCCCATGAGTTTATTGAAACGCTACATCCTGAGAGAATTTTTAAAAACCTATCTGCTCACGGTGTGCTGTCTGGTCGGGATTTTTATCATCATCGACGGCTTCGAACGGCTGGACGAATTCGTCACCAAAAACGGCTCGGTTTCGGATTTTCTGATGTACTACCTGTTGAAAATTCCGTTCATCCTGTCATTGATGGCGCCGCAATCCGTCCTGCTCGCCACCGTCATCACGCTGGCCACCCTATCCCGCAACAACGAGTTCACCGCCATGAAGGCCTGCGGCATCGGGGTCACCGGCCTCACGCTTCCCATTATCAGTTGTGCGGCGCTGTTGGCTCTGGGGCTTGTGGTGTGCAATGAATATGTCACACCGGTCACCAGCCAGAAAATGAATTATCTGTTCAACATCAAAGTGCGGGGCGCGGTGGATCAGGCGAATCAAGCGCGCGACCGGTTATGGATCCGGTCCGGCAACGGTGCCATCTGGAATATCAATTATTACGATCCCGTGCGGATGGTTATGAAGGGTGTCAGCCTGTATACCTTCGATGCCGACCATCCCGATATTCGCCACCGCATCGATGCGGAGTCCGCAATATGGAACGGAAAGCAATGGGAATTCTTCAACGGATACATCCGTTTCTTCAAATCCAGCGGAGTGGAATCCACCCAATACTTCGAAAAAGAAACCTTCCCGGTGCTCGAAAAACCCGCCGACTTCAAAAAACTGCAAAAGCGCCCGGAAGAAATGAGCGCCCGTTATATGTACGCAACCATTCTGAAGCAGGAGAAAGAAGGGCTGGACTCGACCCGCACCTGGATCGATTTAAACCAGAAATTGTCTTATCCTTTTATCAGCGTGGTTCTGGCGTTGATCGGCATTCCTCTGTCCATTCGCTCCAGCCGCAAGGGAGGTCTGTTGTTTTGCGTCTGGATAAGCCTGGTGACCGGGTTCGTCTTTTCTTTCTTTTATGCGCTGGGCATTTCCCTGGGTTACAAAGGCGTGCTCTCTCCGTTCATGGCGGCCTGGGGTCCCAATCTCCTGTTTATCTTCATTGGATTCTACCTGCTATTGACCATAGACAGCGACACGCTGTTACCCACCTAGCTGGATGACCCACTTCGGTTCCATCGACATCGGTTCCAACACGGTCCGGCTCCTTATTATGAAAGCCGCCGGCGCGGGTGATTTTACGGAAGTGGCTTCCCGGCGGGTCATCTGCCGGCTGGGCGAGGGCATCCATTCCGAAAAACGGTTGCTGCCCCACCGAATGGAACAGACGCTGGAAGTGCTGAAACAGTTTCGCGACACCTGCCGGGAGTACGGTGACCTGCCGATTCGGGTGGTGGCCACCAGCGCGGTGCGGGAAGCGGAAAACCGCGATGAGTTTGTGCGTCTGGTCAAGGAGCGGGCCGGATTGGACGTCGAGGTCATTTCGTGGGAGGAGGAAGCCCGGCGGACCGTTGAGGGTGTGTTCTGGAAACTGCCGCAAACCGGCACCGCCCTGATTTTCGATATCGGCGGCGGGAGCACCGAGTTTATTGTGGCCCAGGACAAACAGGTGCTGGCCTCCGCCAGCACTTCTCTGGGCGTGGTGCGGTTGACGGAAAAATTCATATCCAAACATCCCGTCGACGAGCAGGAGTTCCAGAATTTAAAAAACCATGTCCGGGAGCAACTCGCCCGCGTCCGCTTCCGGTTGGGCGAACCCCGTCCGCAAGTGTTGATCGGTACCGCCGGCACTGTCACCACCCTGGCGGCCATGGACCAAAATATCTTCCCCTACGATCCCGAGAAAATCCACGGCCTGGTCCTGCCATTGGAAAATATAAAACGCCTGTTCGAGGACCTGAAATCCAAATCCCTGGCCGAGCGGTTGGAGATCCGGACCCTCGAGCGGGGCCGGGAAGATTTGATCATCGCCGGCACCACCCTGGTGCTGGAAACCATGGACACCTTCGACTGCCCCCACCTGACGGTCAGCGAATACAGCCTGCGCGAGGGCATCCTGCTCCAGGCGTTCGGCAACCCTCACTCGTGAATATATTTTTTACGGAGATCTCTCTTATGATGACTTATTCATATAAATTGTTTGGAAAAATTTCAGGGATTCTCATGTTCCTGTCTCTCCTGACTTCTCCGGCAGTCTATGCGGGTAATGATTTCAATTATGAAAAAAACATCGGCCTGGTCATTAAACTAAAGAATACACACTGCGTATCTATCGCCAATCCTGCTTTGAAACCGGGAACCGCAATCACGCTGATCGGAGAACCTATCTATTGGGGTCCTTACAGTCTAATCCCCGCCCGGATCGGAAATAAAATTGAGATGTGCAATATTGGAGGAGCAAAAACGGACGATGTGGCTTATTTGCTGACCGTAGACCCCGCTCACCCTTTAAGCAACAGACACGGATATGATTTTGCGGTGATTTTACCACGCAGCCGGTTCCAACTTCGGGAGGATGGACTTTGGGTTGATTTTAACAAGGATGGCGTCCGCGATACATTCAGGACCTGCACCAGTAACGAAGGGG
>CAYPKH010000184.1:0-4471 GCA_964411245.1 uncultured Nitrospina sp. | reverse complement strand
CCCGGGTCTACCTTAACCCGTACGTTCCCTTGATTCCCATCTTGGCCAGTTGCTCGTCCGTCAGCCCGCCATCCGAAGAAACACTGGCCGTCGAGCCGCCACCGCCGCCGCCCGTCGTTTCACAACCGACGAGAAACAGAATCGCAATTACAGCTAAAACTCTAAACAAAATGTTCATGTCCATCTCCCTGTTTAATTGAACTTTACTTTACAAAAACAACTACGGAATCGGTCACTGCTGGGTCGTAAGGGATGTGGTTGCCACGCGCGAACAAGGCCTGGATCGTATGCATCCCGCTACTCAATTCGATCTTTTTACATTTGGAACCGTCGCCCATATGGATGTGATTGTCATCCTTGGGAACCGGCTGGCCGAGATCGGGCAGATTCACATTAACAATCAAGTGATGATGTCCCTTGCCTTCGTTGACTCCATTTTTGGCGGGTTCCACTTTATAACCTTTGGTTTCCATGCAGACTTCGACGGGGCTGCTGACATCCGCCATCGAGGCCGGTTGGGTGATGGTCACCCCGGCTTCAGCCGATTGCACCCGGACGCCGCCCGAATCGCCGGAAGAAGGAGCGGACTCTCCACCACCGCCCTGAGAGGCACATCCCACCAACAGCACCATCATAAAAACAGAACCCACGCGCACCAGCAATTTCATTTATTCATCCCTGTCATTGGGATTTTTATCTGAATGACCCGAATAGCGAATCCAACTCAAGCGATCACAAAAAACCATTTTTACGCAACACTTCTGCAAGATACATTAAATGTTAGTCTATTATAATCATATTTTTAACATAATCAACCGATGGTTGCACAATTTCATTAATTTCAAGCTTCCTTTCTTCTATCGGGTGAGAAAACAATATAAATAATTCAACGAAATTGACCCTGAACCGAGAAGGTTTCTTGATATAATCAACCCCGAAGGTGTTGAGGCGACCCGCAATTCGGGATGTTTCCTGTGGATGGAATTCGTCATCCATTGAATTCTAAGGCAAACTATGACCCAACGACTGTTAACCGGCTTGACTCTGGTAGCCGCGGGACTGACCGGCCTCGGGTTCCTCTTGCAAGGCCCGGCCCTGGGAACGGAGCCCAAGCTGAATCCGTGGATTCGGCTGGAAGCGGGTCTCGAAATCGGCATCTTCGGCACCTCTCAAAAGTCACCCATCGGCGACAACCTGATCCGGATATTAAAAATCGATGCGAAACGGTTTCAGTTCCGGTTGTTGAACGCTTCGGCCTCTCCCGGCGGTAAACGCCTGTCCGCCAAAGAGTGGGCCCGGCAAAACGGATTGGTCGCCGCCATCAACGCCAGCATGTACCAGGCGGACAAAATCACCAGCGTGTCCCTGATGCAAACCTTCGGCCACGTCAACAACAGCTGGTACTCCAAGGATCGGGCGTTGCTGATGTTCGATCCCAAAAAACCGTCCCTGCCGAGCGCGCAGATTCTGGACCGCGACTGCCAGAACGTGGACCATCTGCGCAAACTGTACCACACGCAGATCCAAAGCATCCGCATGATCAACTGCGAGGGCAAAAACGTCTGGCAACAGCAAGATAAAAAATGGAGCACCGCGGCCCTCGGGATGGATCACAGCGGACACATCCTGTTCATCCACGTCCGCTCCCCGTTCAGTACGCACGATCTGATCGACAACCTTCTGAAACTGCCCATCCACCTGAAACGGGCCATGTATGTGGAAGGCGGCTCCGAAGCCCAGATGTACATTCACTCGGGAAACAACGAACTCGAATACCTGGGCAGTTATTCGACCGGGTCCAACGAAACCGACGCCAATACCCTGGGCTGGCCGATCCCCAATGTGGTGGGCATCACCCGCCTGCCCCCGTCAAAACAATAAAGAGGCGCCCGTGTCCGGATCCAAAAAACCCACCCTCACCTGCCGTCCCCGCATCCGCATCATGGCCGGAAAAGAAATCGCGCTGGGACCGGGCAAAGTCGACCTGTTGGAAGCCATCGAACGCACCGGGTCCATCTCCGCCGGAGCGCGCGCATTGGGACTCAGCTACCGCCGCGCCTGGGACCTGGTGGATACCATGAACCAGTGCTTCAAACAATCGCTGGTGGAACGCGTCAAAGGCGGGAAAGGCGGAGGCGGCGCGCAACTGACCGCCGCAGGCCGGGGCATGCTGCATCTCTACCGCACCATGGAAAGCAAAGCCCTCAAAGCCATCGGCCCGGAATGGAAAACCGTGCAAAAATCCCTTAAAAAAATCCCGGGAAATAAATCCAAACTCTAAAAATAAAACAGTTGTTATTAAGAACTTTTCTGCGCGAGGATTTCGAAGCCGAGGAATTTGATCGGCAAATCGTCGCCGGGATAATGGCTGTAGGCGTCGGTTTCATCGTGGTACTCGTGGAAATCGAAATTGCGGACCGTGTACCCTACCTCACGGATGTCATCGACCAGGTTGTGACAGAACCGGTCTTCGATTTTCACCAGCGTCTCGAGATAACCCGGCATCAGCTTGCTGGCATAGTCGAGGTCTTCGGCTTCCAACAGAATGCGGTTTTCCAGATCGGTGTCGATGATGGACAACTGCCCGCCGGTAATCAATTGATTCTGGGCCCAGTGCAAAAACCGTTTGCGGTCCTCCCGGTGCAGATGATGCAGAAACTTGCTGACGTGAATGGTCCCGAACGGATACGTCGTGGCGGGGCTCTCCGGAAAATCCGCCTGGAGGATTTCCACGTTGCGCCGCCCCAGCAGGTTTTTGAAATGGGTGAGTCCCTCCACGATAAAAGGCATGCGGTCCGCCAGCACCAGTAAAGGATGCGAGGCGGGCCAGTCGTGAATGAGGCTGAACCCCGTCAAACCGGTCGCCACATCCAGCACCGGGGCGTTGCCCGGCGGTATCTGGTCCTTGAGCGGATCCTCCCACGGAAAATTTTTGGTCATCGCCATATAATAACTGTAGCTCTCCGCCAGCATGCGAACCGCCACCGGATCCTCCCGCAACGCCTTGCTGTTCTTGATGGTCTCCGCCCATTCAAGGAACAGGGTATCCATCTCCGTGCTCAGGTCTTCAAAGACGCGTTCCGGCTGCGGCGGGTCGGGGTCCGCTTCGCGGTTCAGCCGGATATGGTCTTGATTCAAAAACACCATCGGGCGTTCGTGCTGGACGTAGGCCCGGTCGGCCAGATCGATCATCAGTTCCGGATACGCGTAGCGGAGCAGAAGGTTGAATGTTTCCTGGTGACGCCGGCCCTCACCGGCCGGCGCGAACCCCAACCGCTGGTTGAGATGTTCCAGCAACTCCCGCAGGCGGATACTCATCTCCGGCGAGGAGGAGCGGTCCAATCCCTGCCAGGCGCGGCCGGTGTCCGTCACAAGAGGCAGACGTTCCGCTTGATCGGTAAAAATTTGGGAGGTCATGGGTTCAATGAACTGTTCAGGAGTTCGGTTGATTATAAGAGAGGTCCGGTAACTTTTTCGACGGCTTTCAAAAGTTCTCCGTTATCGATGAGGCCGGCGACGACGGCGATATCCGGCGCCAGTTCCCGGTCGCGTTCCATGTGCTTGACGTGGCGGCGGATCACTTTGTAGGCGGCCAGCGTTCCCTTCCCCGGTTTTAAATTGGTGAACAGATCCAACGCCTGCGCCGCGCACAGCAATTCAATCGCCGCCACCTGTTTGACATTCTCTAACACCTGACGCGCCTTGCGGGCGGCAATCGTTCCCATGCTGACATGGTCTTCCTTGTTGGCCGACGTCGGAATGGAGTCCACCGAAGCGGGATGCGCCAGCACCTTGTTTTCCGACACCAGCGCCGCGGCGGTGTATTGGACGATCATGAAGCCGGAATTCACTCCGCCTTCCTGAATCAGAAACGAGGGCAGTCCGCTGAGATCGGGATTGACCATGCGTTCCACCCGCCGCTCGGAAATTCCGGCGAACTCCGCCAACGCGATGGCCAGAAAATCCATCGCCAGCGCCACCGGCTGGCCGTGAAAGTTGCCGCCGGACATGACCTGCCCGTTGGGAAACACCAGCGGGTTCTCGGTGGCCGCGTTCATCTCCGTTGCGATGACTCGTTTGACGTGCGCCAGGGTATCGCGGCTGGCGCCGTGCACCTGCGGCACGCAACGCAGCGAATAGGCATCCTGCACGCGCCCGCAATCCTTGTGCGAGGAAATGATCTCACTGCCGTCGGTGAGGCGCCGCATGTTGGCGGCGGAATCGATCTGGCCCGGATGCGGGCGGAGGCGGTGGATGCGTTTGTGAAGCTGCTTGTTGGTTCCCAGCAACACCTCGAGACTCATGGATGCGGCGACATCCAGAATTTTGGCCAGCTGGATCGACCGGTGCAGAGTCAGCGCTCCGATGGCGGTCATCACCTGGGTGCCGTTGATGAGCGCCAGGCCCTCCCCTTCGGCGAGTTCGACGGGGGCGATGCCCGCCTGCTTGAGTGCCTGCGCCCCAGACAGCG
>CAYPKH010000183.1:0-4500 GCA_964411245.1 uncultured Nitrospina sp. | reverse complement strand
ATTCCACAACAGTTTGCGGAGCGCTCCCGGATGATTGATCACCAGGGTGAACCTCCGGGTCTGCCCCACCTCCTGCGGCAGGGTGTTGCCGTCCCAGAGGCGAATGGCAAAATCACGCGATGAATAGTTAGCAAAAATCCTCTTAAGAAAAGTCAATGATTGTTGTGCTTTTTGGTCTTCGTCACACAGAGCCATCGTTATCATAAGTCCCCCTCGCCAAACATGCGGTTGAGTTGGGGATCAGAGAAGATTTCATTCAGCTGATCCTCAACGTTAAAATGCTTCGTTTTCCACGTTTCATATTTTTTCCCGAGGGCGTTAACAACCGCCCTTTAAACACATAAGTCTTTTCATCTTTTCCCGTACGCCGCGGTGGCGTTTCCACCCGATGCGGTGCAAAGAACCCGATGGTGGACAACTGCGGCGGGTCCTTCTCCTTCAACCGGGAACCGTCCGGCTGGTAATCGTTCAACAGGGCTTCCGTCAACCGGCCCCCGTGGTCCGTCACCAGGGTCGGTTTGAAATAATCGCGGTACCGGAAATGCACCGGAAACATTGGCTGGTAGACCGGGTCCAAGGGTTCCGTGGTGCTGATATACGTTCTGCCGGCGGGGATCCGGGGAAAGCGGCCGGGCGAATTGATCCAGTGCGGCGCGCACAGATTGAAAACGTTGACCAGCGTCTGAAACCTTTGAAACACTCCGAGGTTGCCGCGATGCGTCTTCCACACCTCCCACGCTTTCCTCAGCACTTTCCACCGGTACGGCCTGAACGACAGCAGGTCGCGGACCAGCGAGGCCACCTCCTCCGGAGGATCCACCGGTTTCATGGTTTGGGTGAATCCATCGAGATCGCGCAGTTTCAGCCGGGGCAGAAAGCGGTTTTCGCGGACGCATTCCTCGAAGTACGGGGTCCCGAGAAAGGGAATGGTCAGCGAAATAAAACTGGGCAGGGTGATTCCCGGCGTAGATAAAAACAAATCGATTTCGCTTCGCAATTCGCGGACGCTGCGGCGGGAAGGATCGAACATCAGCCCGTAATGAAAAACGATGCCCGCCTCCAGGCATCGATGAATGACGGCCATCTGGGGGAGCACCATGTTCTGGCGTTTCTGGTAATTTTTCAGCTCCGCGCGGTCGAACGACTCCACCCCGCTGAACAAAGACTCACATCCCGATTCCCGGGCACGGTCCAGGTTTTCGAAATCCAGAAAGAAATCCTGGGTCACCAGGGCCGACCAGCCTTTGAAATGTCCCCGCTTGTAAAACGATTGCAGAAGATCGACCCGCGCCAGATAAAACTCACGGTCGTCCCCGTAAAAATTGTTATCGATGAAACACAAATGCCGGCCAGGCTTCATGGCCCGCAGTTGTTTCTCCATATTCTTCAGGGAATACTTTTGATACTCGTTGCGTTCCGCGGTGAGCGAACAGAAGCCGCACCGGAAATTGCAATTGCGGCTGGTCTCCAGGTAGTCGATCGGATGCCACCGGGGCAGAAGGTCGTAGCGCGGGGTCATTTCCGGGTCCGCCCATTCGCGGCCCCAGGCATCAGTGATGACCTCCTGCATCTGCTCCATGTCGCCCTGGCAGGCATAATCGAAAAACCCGCGGGAATATTCCGGAAGCGCCCGGATGGCCGGTCCCCCGGCCACGGTGATGACTTTCGGGTTCAGTGTTTTGGCATACGCCACCATATGAAGCATGCGGTCGAATCCGGTCAGCACTCCGGTCAGCACCAGCATATTCGGCCAGGCGAGCAGCGATTTATCCTTCAGAGGCCCGCTCCGATGTTCGTTGTAGATCCGCACCCGGCACCCGGTCCGCGAAAAGGCGCCTGCCAGATAAACCGGGGCCATGGTCTGCGGCACTTTGAAGGAGTTAGGCAGATAAACCCGGCGGTCATCCATAAACACATTAATAATGAGTACCCGTTTTGGAGGCCTATGACCCAACAGAGCGACCAGGGACCTATTTTTATTGTTACCGCCTGATTGACCCATGATCGCTCTCCAATAATTTATTTAAATTAAATATTTTATTAAATATTAAAAAAAAGCCCAAAAAATTTTGGCCGGTTGAAACCTGCTGTCCCGGCCTTTTTACAGGAAAATCGCGCCAGGACACATCTTGAAAAATGGTGTTCCATGCTTCCCGGGCCTCAGTGCCCGAGGTATATGCCAGCCGAAGCCGCAAGACTTCAAAATCGATAAAACCTCTTGGATATTTAAACTTATAGAAATCTGGCTGGGTCCCGCTTATATCTCTTTTCCCTGGGCTCCAAGTCCTGCATCCGATTTCCGTTGCCTGTTTGGGAGCCCATGATCCTATGAGTTCCCGGATTTATAACAATCATCAATATAGATGTATTTAGCAAAAAAGCAATAGAATATTGAATATTTTACAAAATATTTACAATCGGAGGCGCTGGGTTGGGTGGCTAATTCTTTAGGAAACAGGGATTCCAGGGAAGGATCGGGGAAGAAACAGGGCTCTTCCAGTTACTCGCTTTGGGCGGCAAGAAACAGGGATTGTTCGAGGGTTTTGAAGAATTTCTGGTACATCTCAGGGTCTTGGACGGCGCGGATATTGTACTGCACGCTGGCCCGCACCAGCAGTCGGGTCTTTTCCTTGGGGCGGACGGTCACCGTCATGCGGATCAGATCATTGCGGTAGTTGAACGGGCCCCAGGTTCGGAAGTTGGTAAGGTTGAATATGATCAAATTATCGGTCTCATAAGCATAATAAGTCGGATGGTCGGGCCAATGGTCATTGGGATTTTCATGAAACATTTTTTTCCCGGACACCACCCCCAGGTCTTCATCCAGAACATCGATATCAAAGAACAGGTCTTGCATGGCGGCGACGGTCACCTGCATGATTTTTATTTTATCGGTGGTTTCAAACACCCGGGTCTGAATCGCCCGCTGTTTGACTTGGCTGGCCTCCGACATCAGGATCTGGCTTTTGGCATTCCATTGCAGTTCGGCGCCCCACTGCATGGCACAGCCTTGAAGCAAAACGCCGGTGCACAACCACAGCAGAAAGGACCCTGCCCGCCTCTTTTGTTGGCAGAAAAAATTCATGGTTTCCATGCAATCCATGGTCAAATGTTCAGCACATGCCAGCCGTGGCCCCTCCAGGCTCCGGCCGCGTCAACTGGAGATGAACAGTGAGCGCTGTACGGCCGTAAAGAAGTTCTGGTAAATTTTCGGATCTTCGATGGGTTTGGTATTGAACAGGGCGTTGACCCGGACCTCCGTCCGCTGTTCGCCTTTCTTCCGCACGGTAACGGTCAATTCCACAAATCCGGTCAACCCCCCTCCGGCGAATTTACCGGCTGTTACCAAACCCATGGGCGCGTTGGCGCGTTCGATGATAAACCCCAGGTCCTGCAAAGCGGCCACCACGCCCCGCAACACTTTATTCTGGTCGCTGAAGTCAAAGGTCCGGGTCTGGAAACTCCGGATTTTCATCTGGGAATCGGTAAGCGACAGGAGATTTTTCGGGACTTTTTGAGGCCCCACACAAGCTTGCAAAAGAAAAGCCAAACCTAATACGAATAAACCAGTACGGGCATTCACGTTCATCCTCCGTCAGATTTGATGGGCTTCAAGAAACACACTCTTGGACAGTTTTGCGAAAAACTGCTGGTAGATTTTCGCATCATGAATCATTTCCATACGCTGTTGGCCCGGCGGAATAGCCCGGTCGCCGGCATTGCCGTCCCCCTTCCAAATCGATCTATGAAAAAGGATTCGAACCAAGAAACGGGAAGAGTCGGTCTCCGACCGGCGGGTCACCAGGGTGGCATTGATCTGTTGATGCAGATCCACCGGCATAATATAGGCTTTTCCGGTTATAGCGAATAGTACTAAAAGGAACCCTTGCAAGATTTCCTGGCCCGCCTCCCGGGCGCTGCGTTCCTTGGCAGCCCGCAGCATCCCCACCCCAACGGCGCTTTCCTCCAACTGGAAACCCAGGTCCTGCAGGACGGCGGCGGAGGCGGAAAGCAGTTCCTTCTCGTTGGCAGTATCGAATATGCGGGTCTGCAGGGCTTTTTGTTTGGCGCTTTCCGGAGTCAGCTCAAAAAAACTCTCCGGCTTGGCCATTTGGACACAGCCCGAAAACAGAAGGCCGCCCAGCAGGGCGAGACCCATCCACCCGAACCCGCGCGATGCCCCTTGCCGGCGAAGGTTTTTAGAATTGGGTGTAGTTGTAAGCAAAGTCACGGACCTTTTTTTGTTCATCAAACTTGATGATAATCGTCAAAGTCTTCTGAGTGGTCGTGCTTTCCGCCTGGCGGGTGCTGCCGCCAAAAATGATCAGCGTTCCATAGGCGAAGTTACGAGTATCCACCCGGTTGGTCGATACTTTGTCGTAAATCCAGACTTCACGGCGTTTTTCATCCGTGGTGACAATATTGGGCGATCCCAGAATAGCCGCGACATCCGAGGCGGGCATTCCCACTTTGATTTCTCCCTGAACCTTACCCACCGTT
>CAYPKH010000182.1:0-4575 GCA_964411245.1 uncultured Nitrospina sp. | reverse complement strand
CGGGAAAATTTGCAGACAAAGATTTTGAAAATTACTTTCCAAAACACGGTTCACAAAAACTAGGATTGCAGTATGCTTCAGATTTCGCCAAGGATTTTGGCAAGTCGCAACAACGAGGGCTGTTGTTTATGTGACGGCCGGGTCTGGGTAAAACCCACCTCGCCGTCTCGGTGATTAAGTCTCTGATTCTCGACAAGGGAGCAGACTGCAAGTTTGTGGATTTTTTTCAATTGTTGTCAGATATCCGGCATGGCTATTCTCAGGATCTTTCCGAACAGGCGATTATCAATCCCTTTGTCGCCGCGCCGGTGCTGGTGATCGACGAATTGGCCAAAGGCCGGAATACTGAATGGGAATTAACCATGCTCGATCAGATCATCTCCAGCCGTTACAACGATTCAGATAAAATCACTCTGTTCACAACTAATTATTCGAATCAGGCACCTCCCGACCAAGACAAAGGAGATAGTGATACCCATAAGTCAAGGGGGCCTGGCAGTGGGCACAAACCTTTTGGGAAAGAGACTCTGCAGGAAAAATTGGGGGAACGGATCTATTCGCGTCTGGTGGAAATGTGCCGGTTGGTCAAACTTGAAGGAGAAGATTACCGTCGATGGGGTGGGAGGGCAATGGCAAAGGTGTCAGCTTCAGCCCAATCGCACAAAAAGATGTAAGCAGGATGGGTTCCAAAAGATAAAGGCGAGGGCAAAAACCCTTATTGAATTGCGCCCAGTGATTTTCGCCGGCGGATAACCGTTAGCCAGTTCCCCCTCCGGGCAGGAGAAAAAAAAGGCGAAGGTTATAAAAACCTTCGCCTTACTTATTCGGAGTCAGGGCTCTGCCCTGTCACCTTAGATTTAATCCAGAGAATATTCGTCATTTCCCGAGGACCTGTTCCCATCCTCATCCGGGAGGCTGGTCAGGTCCTGGGATTTCCGGCCTCTCTTTTTCAGGTGCAGGGGAACCCGCTTTTTGAGTCCGCCAAAATAGTTTTCCCAGTAGTCCTTGCTCAGTTTTTTGCTGGCCAGAACTTTTTTGACTTTCCCTTTGCGGTCTTTGATTTTTACCGGATAAAACATGTTTTTCCTCCTCGCTTTCCTGCCGGAACAACAAGCCAGGAAACGGCCCCGGGGCCGTCACGATTGATGAATCAGGTTTATTTAAGGTGTATACTAATACATTTCGCTTATATGTAAGATGCGGAGCTGTAAAGAAGGATTTATAAACGCTCTATTTTTTCGTTATTTGGAGATCCTTTTTGAAATATTGGGCCATTTTTTTATTGATTTTTGGGCTTTTCCCGCTTATCGGCGCCTGCGACCAAGAGCTTAAGGAGCATAAGGGCCACCCGGCGGTGGTCAAGAAACTTCAGATGCAGGCCGACCCGGCGAACCGGGCCAGGGCCGTCACCGGCAACGTTATTTTGGACCCGCAAATAAAGGCGGGCATTCCCGAAGGCGCAGTGCTGTTCATTTATGCCCGGGCGCGGGGAGTGGACTCCGGGCCGCCGGTGGCCGTGAAGAAGATGACCTTCTTCCAACTGCCGCAGGAGTTTGCCATCAGCCCCGCCGACGCGGTGATGACCCAGGAGGGTTTCGACGGACCGCTGACTCTGACTGCCCGGCTGGACCGCGACGGCAACGCCCGGGCGGGCGCAGGGGATATCACCGGATCGCTGGACGTCGAAACCGGACAAAAAGACGTGACGTTGATATTGAATCAGGTAATCGAGGAGACCGGGCAAAAAGTCACCGGCACCATTTCCCTCGACCCGGCGCTGAAAGCCCAATGGCCCGAGAATAAAGTTCTGTTTATCATCGCGCGGCCTCAGGGCGTCAAACGCGGCCCGCCGCTGGCGGTGCAACGCATCTTCACCACCCAACTGCCGAAGACTTTCAGCATAGGCCAGTCCGACACCATGATGACCGGTGCGGAATTTGACGGGCCGCTGACGCTCACCGTGCGGCTTGACCAGGACGGCGACGCCCGCCCCGCCCCCGGCGACATCGAGGGGACTCTCGACACCCACGCCGGCGCCCAAAACGTGAAACTGGTTTTAAACCATGTGATCGGCGGGTAATAAATATTTTAGCTTCCCGCCATCGAGCCCAGACCCCTATTTATAACTAATTTAGGTTTATTCGGGGTTTGTGGAGCGGGCGCAGCGCAAGCCGACGTAGTGGTAGCGGTGGATGGGATTGCTCATGATGCGGTGGCTGGAGCGCTGGCTGATGCCGGTATTGCGCCACGATCCGCCGCGCTGGACTTTGCCGCCGTTTTCGTGATCGCTCGCCGTCCATTCCCAGACGTTGCCCGCCATATCGTACAATCCGTAGGCATTCGGTTTTTTTTCACCGGCCGGGTGGGTCTGCTTTTCGGCATTGTTTTTGTGCCAGGCGTAAGCGTCGTCCATGGAGTTTCCCCAGTAAAAACGAGTGGCCGATCCAGCGCGTGCGGCGATTTCCCATTCCCATTCCGTGGCCAGGCGTTTGCCGACTTTGCGGCAGTAGGCGTCGGCTTCGTGCCAGTTCACATTTTCAACGGGCCGGCGGGCGCCTTTGAAAAAAGAGAAATTCTCGCCGGTCACTTGTTCATATTGAGCTTGAGTGACTTCGTACCGGTCGATGAAAAACGCGTCGATCGAAATTTTGGTTTCATTTTTGGGATGAACCAGGGTTCCGGCCGGAATCCGCACCATGTCCGATTCCTGAGAGGACACCGGAATCGCGGAAGCCGTATTCCAAAAACCCGCTGAGGTTATCAATGGCATACATATGAAAAGGATAGTAGAAAGATATTTCAAGGCCGGTGGTAACCGAGGAGGAGGTGGATCAATAAACGTGAATAAAATTACTATTCATTACCCAGGCCGTGGATGTCGTCCTGGTAGAGTTCGCTGAGGGCGGAGTGTTCTTCGCTGGGTTTTGCGGTGTCTTCCAGGTCGGGTAAATCCAGCTTGGCCCATTCTTCCTTGATCTGCTTTTTGCTTTTGAAAACCACCGGGCGTTTGTGCGGCGGCGGGGTTTCCGGTTCGTTCATTGCCATCTCTCCTAAATCGCGGGTTCATATATTCTGACGGGATTGACATGGGATCGCAACAAAAATGATCATCCCGCTTCCCCTCCGGCGGCCACCCGGAATTACAGCCAGCCGAAGGTGCTGGGCGGCCTGGCCCGGTTTCCCATAAACGCCAACAGGGGCACCAGCACCAGGCATATCTGACTGAAAATATCGCCATAGGTGGAATAAAATCCGGGCCTTGAGTGGCTCGGCTGGATGCGGGCGATGACCCAGTCTGCCGCGAAGATTTCGGTGGCGTCAATGATACGGCCGTAGGCATCGATGGTGCCGGTGATGCCGGTATTGGCCGCCCGTACAATCGGCACACGGTTTTCGACAGCCCGCAGGGCGACCATGCTCATGTGCTGGTAGGAGGCGGCGCTGTTGCCGAACCAGGCGTCGTTGGTGATATTGACCAGGTAGTTCGCTCCCTGTTTCACCGGTTGCCGGACCAGGTCGGGAAATATGATTTCGAAACATATGGACACAGCAAATCTATGATTTCCCTGCTTGAATATGTTGGTTTCCCGGCCCCGCTCGAAATCGCCGATGCCCACCACAAGCTTGTCGATAAAGAATAATAAGGAGCGGAACGGCACGAACTCGCCGAACGGCACCAGATGGATTTTATCGTATCGCCCCTGGGGTTCGCCCTCGGCGGAAATAAAATAAGCGCTGTTATACAGATGGGTCGACACCGGGTCGCCGGGCGCCGACAAATCCATTGTTGTCTCGATGGCCGGACTGCCCAGCAGAAGCGGTGTTTTGGAATCGCGGACCACATTGAGGACATATTCCGTTCCCGCGATGTCCTTGCCGAAGTAAAACGGGGTGACCGCTTCCGGCCACACCATCAGGTCCGGTTGCAGTACCGCGGCTTTCAGCGTCAGGTTCCGGTAACGGCGCAATACTTCATTGCGGTAAGCCGGGTCCCATTTCATCTGTTGCGAAATGTTGCCCTGAATGAGACCCACCCGGACCGGCGGGTTGCTGTAGACGGGCTCCTGTTTTAAGGTCCAACTGCCATAGCCCACGCACATCAATAGAATAGATATCGTGGTTGCGCCGATGCGCCGCCGGTATTTCTGCCAGACGGGATACGGTTCGAACGCGGGATGAATCAGGACGAACAATCCGGCGTTCACCAGCACGATCAGCGCGCTGATGCCGTATACTCCGGTGATGGAGGCCATTTGAATCACCGGCAGCGATTGAAATTGGGAATAGCCCAGGCCCTGCCAGGAAAACCCGTAGACGGAATGCGCCGAGCGCAGGTATTCCAGCGCCGTCCAGGTGACCGGCGCCAGCAGAAACAGGTACACCGGGTGGCTCTTGCCGAACCGGCGGAGGAGGGCAGTGAACAGGCCCAGGTACAGGCTCATGTACACCACCAGCAGACTGAGAATGAGCCAGCTCAGTACTGTGGGGATGTTTCCGTAATTGATGAGAGTGTTGACCACCCAGCTCATGGTGATGAAATAAAACACCAGTCCGGTGACCCACCCGAGGGCCAGG
>CAYPKH010000181.1:0-4596 GCA_964411245.1 uncultured Nitrospina sp. | reverse complement strand
AGGTTCATGACAAATTGTTGCCAGTCCATCGTCGCTCATCGCTCTTGCCCGTGTTCGCCCGCGTGGCGGGCGTCGATCAGGCCAAACCCAACCGCTTCTCCAGGTAGTGGATATCCGTTCCACCCGCTTGAAAGGCTGCATGTTGGAAAATTTCCTGGTGCAAAGGCACGGTCGTCTTGATGCCTTCAATTACGATTTCTGTCAGAGCATTGCGCATACGACCAAACGCAGCTTCCCTGTCCTGGCCGTGCGCGATTAGCTTGCCAATCATTGAGTCGTAAAACGGCGGCACGCTGTAGCCGCTGTAAATATGTGAGTCGTAACGAATGCCCGGGCCGCCCGGTGCATGTGACAGCGTTATGAGACCTGGCGACGGCATGAACGTCTTCGGATCTTCTGCGTTGATTCTGCATTCGATGGCATGGCCCTGAAAACGCACATCTTCCTGTTTGATGCTCAGCTTCTGGCCGTCGGCAATTTCGAGTTGCTCGCGCACGATATCGATACCGGTAATCATTTCGGTCACCGGATGTTCTACCTGTAAACGCGTGTTCATCTAAATGAAGTAAAACTCGTCGTCCTGGTACAGAAACTCAAACGTACCGGCACTGCGGTAACCGATTTTTAGACAGGCTTCGACGCAGCGCTCACCGATACGGTTGCGTTGCTCTTCAGTTATGCCCGGCGCTGGTGCTTCTTCAATGACTTTCTGATGCCGTCGTTGCATCGAGCAATCGCGTTCGCCGAGGTGGATGGCGTTGCCCTGGCCATCGGCGAGCAACTGGAATTCAATATGCCGCGGCTTCTCAAGGAATTTTTCCATGTACACGACATCGTTATTAAACGCCGCGCGTGCTTCGGCCTTGGTGACGGTAATCGCCGCGACCAGCGATGCTTCGGAATGCACGACGCGCATACCGCGACCGCCGCCACCACCGGATGCCTTGATGATGATCGGGTAACCGATGTCACGTGCGATTCGCATGTTCTCGTCAGCGTCCTCGCTGAGTGGGCCGTCAGAACCTGGCACGCAGGGAACACCCGCAGATTTCATCGAGCGAATTGCAGAGACTTTGTCGCCCATGAGTCGGATGGCGTCGGCTTTCGGACCGATGAAGGTAAAGCCCGACGACTCCACACGTTCGGCGAAGTCCGCGTTCTCAGAAAGAAAACCGTAGCCCGGATGAATCGCGACGGCGTCGGTCACTTCAGCCGCACTGATGATGGCCGGCATGTCGAGGTAACTGTCGATCGAGGCGGGCGGACCGATGCAGACGGTCTCATCCGCCAGCAGTACGTGTTTGAGATTGGTGTCTGCTGTCGAATGCACGGCCACCGTCTTAATGCCCATTTCGCGACAGGCGCGCAGAATTCTAAGTGCAATCTCGCCGCGGTTGGCTATAACAATTTTGTCGAGCATTGTGTGTTGCCCGCCTAGTCTGCGTCGCGCTGATCGATCACGACCAGTGTCTGTCCGTATTCGACGGCTTCGCCGTTTTGTACGCGAATCGACTTAACAACGCCCGATACGTCGGCTTCGATCTGGTTCATCATCTTCATCGCTTCAATGATGCACAAGGTGTCGCCTTCGTTCACGCGGTCGCCGACTTGTACATACGGCGCAGCGCCGGGTGATGCAGAGGCGTAAAATGTCCCGACCATCGGCGCAATAACCTCAAAGCCGTCTTCTTCGGGCTCGACGGGCTCGGCGGCAACAGACGCTGCGGCGGCAGGCGCGGCGACGGGCGCTGCAACAGCGACCGGTGCGGCAACGGCGGCTGGCGCAGCAGGTGCACCGGGCGCGTAGCGGCTGATGCGAACCGACTCTTCACCTTCCTTGATTTCAATCTCAGCAATGCCTGACTCGTCGAGCAGCTCAATGAGTTTCTTAACTTTTCTTATATCCATTATTCTCCCTCTCCACCAGCGACATAGTTGCTTGCAGCGTGTAAGGCCAGTTCATAGCCGTACGCCCCAAAACCAAACAAGCAACTCTGCGCAATATCGCTGAAATAACTTTTGTGCCTAAATTCTTCCCGCGCAAATGTATTGCTCAGGTGTAACTCGATAAACGGTATCTCGACGGCGAGCAACGCATCGCGAAGTGCGATGCTCGTGTGAGTGAATGCGCCCGGGTTCAGGATGATGAAGCTCACCTTGTCCCTGGCGGCTTGCTGCACGCGGTCGATTAATTCGTGTTCGGCATTTGACTGATAACAATCGAGCTCATGTCCGAGCTCTGTTGCCAGCGATTTCGCCCGTTTCTCGATATCGTCCAGGCTTGCGGCACCGTAAACCTCAGGTTCGCGTGATCCGAGCAGGTTCAGGTTGGGTCCATTGATAAGGAGAAAACTGGACATTTAGTCTCGTTATTAGCCAGTTTGCCGAAGATGGCGGCAATTCTAACCCTTTTCGAGTACTTTGGCGCAAGTTTTACCGCGCGAGGGGCCCTACAGCAGTTCGAGCGCCGCTTTTGCACCCTCGGTGCTGATTTCACCGTTGTCGAGGCGACTGAGGATGCTGCTGACCTCGTCGAGATGGCTGCGATGCAGCTCACCGATGTAGGCGCTGAGGAATTCGCCGTTTCGAGAGATAAACATCGTGAACGGCATCGCGATGAACTGCACACCCGAGGATTCTGCAACGGCCATGGCGTCTTCCTGGCCAACCAGAATCGGATAGTTGAACTCGGCCTTTTCTGCGTACGCAGCGACCTCTTCGGCGAAATCGACAGCGATCCCCATAACGAGAATGCCATCGTCACCCTGTTCCGCCTGGAACTCCTTGAGCAGTGGAATCTCTCGCCGACACGGCGCACACCAGGTCGCCCAGAAATTCAGCATGCGGTGGCGGCCGTCCCACTCGACGAACTCACGTGGATTGCCGTCGAGGTCGTTGAGCGTAAACGTCGGATACTGAACCAGCTTCGGTATCGCAGCGATGGCGACGGCCGGGGCTGTAATTTCGACGGGCGCACGAGACGTATAAAAAAGCACGCCGGCGACTAGCCCGACGATTCCAATGATTAGAAAAAGTGAAGATCTTTGCATGATTTTACGTACCGAAGGCTTGATGAATGTGATTGGCGAAATCTTCAGCCTTCATGAATCCTACCACTTCATAACCAATCCGTTCCTGACCATCATCGCCGAAGAAAATAATCGTTGGCGGACCAAACACGCCGAAGCGTTCCAGCAGGGCCTTGTCTTCGGCATCGTTCCGGGTGACGTCGGCTTGCAGCACTACGGTGTTGCCAAGCGCGGCTTGCACGACGGGCGTGATGAACGTGTATTCCTCCATCTCAAGGCAGGACACACACCAGTCCGCATAGAAGTCGAGCATTGCCGTCTTGCCGGCGGCGGCCGCGGCTGCGACCT
Source organism: uncultured Nitrospina sp. (assembly GCA_964411245.1). Classification (GTDB taxonomy): domain Bacteria; phylum Nitrospinota; class Nitrospinia; order Nitrospinales; family Nitrospinaceae; genus SZUA-226. The sequence continues at coordinate 1,219 of CAYPKH010000181.1, read as the reverse complement.
CGCGGTCAAGATCGTCGACGCTTTTGATACGCGTAAATTGCAGATGCTGCGATTCCGCGACGGCGGCGCCACCCGTACCGAAGTTAACGCTGGCAAGCGGCTTCAGCGGATTCGACCCGCCGCTCAACGCACCGAGAAACAAGACCAGGCCGTACAGAATTGCGAGTAATCCAAAGCCCTTGCCCAGTTTTTGGGAAATGCTGGAATCGGAACTGAGGCTTGTAAGCCCGCCCATGAACACGCCGCCGATAAAGACAAGCGTCGCCCAAAGCGCCATCGTGATCGTGCCCGGCAAAATGCGCGACAACATCCATACCGCAAGCCCGAGCATCATAAAGCCGAACGCGCCTTTGACAGCAATCATCCACGGGCCGCTTTTCGGTAGCAGCTTGCCTTGCGCGGCGCCTACTGCCAGCAGAGGTGCGCCCATGCCGAGGCTCATCGCGAACAACGCGAGGCCGCCGCGAACCATGTCGCCGGTTTGTGCCATGACGGTCAGCGCAGCGATCAACGCAGGCGCGACGCAGGCCGATACGACCAACGCGGATAATGCACCCATCACAAACGCGCCGATCATTGTGCCGCTGCGCTGATTGCCGCTGATATTGGCGAGACGACTCTGAATGCCGGACGGCATCTGCATTTCGTAAGCGCCGAACATGCCAAACGCGAGCACCACGAACAAACTCGAGAACAGGACCAGAATCCACGGCTGATTAAACGTGGCCTGTAATTGCAAACCGGCCGCCGCCGCAACAACACCGGCCGCGGTGTAGATCAGCGCCATGCCCATGACGTAACTCAATGCCAGTGTAAAGCCCCGCATCGGGGTGACGTTGTCGCCTTCACCGGCAATGATGCCCGACAGGATCGGCACCATCGGTAATACACAAGGTGTGAACGCCAGTCCGAGGCCCGCGAGGAAAAACACGCCCGCCGCAACCCAGATGCTCGAATGCGTAATTATTTGTGCGAGACGCGCCTGTTCAGAGACCGGCGCATTGCTGCTCGACAGCGACGACAAGTCCGAGACCGACACGGCCTGCGGCAAGTTGACCGTCATCACCTTGGTCTGCGGTACGTAACACAGGCCGTCATCGGCGCAGCCCTGGTAGTTCAGTTCCAGTTCGAGCGTCATGGCGTCAGGCGTTGCACGCGCGATGGCCAGGCGTCCCATCACTTCGTCGTAATACACTTCCTGTTCGCCGAAGAACTCGTC
>CAYPKH010000180.1:0-4598 GCA_964411245.1 uncultured Nitrospina sp. | reverse complement strand
TCATGGATCGTTCCATCTCAGGCCGCCTCACAAAAATCCAACAGCAGGGTTTCCAGAGCCAACTGGCGGTTGGCGTTGCCCGATAACGCGTTCTGCGTCCGATAGACCGCGTCGGCCATCTCCAACAGTACCGCCAGCGGCTTGGTGCGCGCCACCAGTTCCAGTTCCGCCAGCAAATCCCGGTTGAACAACTGGCCGGGCGATCCGCCTGACCGGATAAAGGCCATGTCCCGGATCAGGCCGAGCATCTCTTCCAGAATGGGGGACAGAGATTCGCTTCCCTTGGCCCTGGCTTTCGACCATTGGAACAGCAGGTCCATCCGCTGAAAGGAAACCTGATCGATCAGTCGGATCATCTCCGTCCGATAGGACGCGGTTTGCGTGGCTTCGTCGCCGAGAGCGCGGGAGACCTGTCCCTGGGAGCGGCCGACCCGCACATCCACCTCGGCCGGGTCCATCGTTTCTGCTCCCCGGCTCAGGAGGATTTCCCGGATAGCCTCCGGCGGCAGGGGGTTGAACTTGATGCCCTGACAGCGTGAAATCATCGTCGGCAACAGCTGATTGATATTGGACGTGGTCAGGATGAGGATGGTGGCGGACGGCGGTTCCTCCAGGGTTTTCAGAAAAGCGTTGCAGGCCTGGAGATTCATTTTTTCGGCCTGGTCGATCACCGCCACCTTGGTTTGGCCTTGGTAGGGCAGGTAGCCCAGCTTTTTCTGCAGTTCCCGGATGTCGTCGATTCTGATGGCCGGTTCCCGTGCGGTGGGGGTGGCCAGGGTCGGCTCGAGAAAAAAGAAATCGGGGTGGACGCGGTGGTCAATTTTGCGGCAGGAATCGCAGGCGCCGCAGGCGTCTTCGGTGCCGGGGGAGAGGCAGTTCAGGGCCTTGGCGAATTCGATCGCCAAGAGCTTTTTGCCAACGCTTTCAGGCCCGTAAAACAGATAGGCGTGGGACAGCCGGTCCCGGGATAGGGCCTGACCTAATATATGTTTCGCCTGGCCTTGGCCAAGGATGCGCTCAAAAGACATGATTTTCGATTTGAATCCATATATTTAAACGTTTGAACCAAACGATAATGTGCATAATCTGTGTTTTCCGGAGCCCGGGAACCGTCCCGGCCCGGATGGCAAACATCCCATGCCGTAACGAATCATCTTATTATAAGTGCCTCTAACTGTAAAGGGAAAGGCGCCCGGCCCGGGTCCCTCCTGAATTCCGGAGGACAGGGCTCATTTCATACCAAAAGCTTGCATGGGAGCCGGGAATTTGCTATACATCGAAGCCGCTTTTGTTAAAATAATTCTATGATCCATCTTCCATAAAGTGTTGAAAAATGGTCGTAGCCGAACGAGCAAAAAGAAACGTTAAAAGGAAACGAAAGCCCAAATTAATGGCGGTGATCAACGACGCCTGCACCGGGTGCGCCGGGTCTCCGATCTGCGTCACCGAATGCCCGGTGGACCTATGCATGTTTGAAGTCCCAAACCCCGATGCGCCGATTTTCATCCGGGTGGATGTGGACCCCCTGCTGTGCATCGGTTGTAAAAAGTGCATCACCAAAGGGCCGATGGACACGGTTCTTGAGGGGTGCCCCTGGGATGCCATCGATATGATCCCCATTGATGAATACGAAAAAACCTACGGCGAGCTCCCTTATTAATTAACGGAGAATCGAACGAATTGAAAGTTGGCAGGAACGGCGGGTGTCCTCACCTGGGCCGGAATTTTTCCCTCTACTCCATACAGTTCTGCTTGATTAAATGAGCCGAACCCCTTATTATGATCCCCCTCGGTGAGTTGGGGCATTTCAGGGGTTTCTGGTCATTCTTACCGTTTTTGCCCGGGCCTGTAGTCGATAACCACTTGATAAATAATTTTTGCCCTCTTAATGGAATTTCCCGGGAATTTTGCGAAGTTCGGGGAATTTCGGTCAGCCTGGGGCAGGTTTTCTTCCAAACGAATCTGAATTTCATTCCGCTTTTTGACAGTTTATTGAATGCAGGTTTTCCCCCAAGCGGGAGACCTGAGGATAAGGTAAATAGTATCCCCTAGACCCGCATTGCGCCTGTCCAGGCCGGGGTTCAGGATACGCCCCGCCAATAAACAAATGAACAAGGGAAGCGGTCTCCAGCAAGGTTTGGGTTTGGCGCTTCGTCTGGGTACAGAAATGGTGGCCACTACCATGATCGGTGTGCTCATGGGGTACGCCATTGATCATTTTTTTAATACCCGGCCGTGGGGCATTTTGGCCGGTGTCATATTCGGGGGGGCGGCCGGTTGCTTGCGCGTGTACCGGACAGCTATGGGCCTGCAGGTCGACGAAGATAAAAACAACGGGGATCAAACCCCCAAAGGAGAAGGTCTTTAGCGGTATCGATGAAAGAAAATCCCTTACATCATTTTGAGTTGCATCCTTTGGTTCATTTGAATCTCATGGGGATCGATATTTCCCTCAACAAGGGCATTTTCATCATGTGGGTCGGGCTGGCGCTGGTTTTCGGCATGTTCATGCTGATTGGAAAACAAGGCATCCGCCTGGTGCCGACCAAATTACAGAGCGTTGCTGAAATGGTTCTGCTCTTTCTGAGAGGGCTGGTGGATGAATTCATCGGTAAGGAAGAGAGGAAATTTTTTCCCTTCGTCGCCTCGTTGTTTTTTTTCATTCTCAGTTGCAATGTGATCGGCTTGTTCCCCGGCTCGTACACCCTGACCAGCCAGCTGGTGGTCACCGGGACCTTTGCGTTATTTATATTTCTTATGACCCTGTTCATTGGGTTCGGACGCCACGGTCTGCGCTTTTTTGGAATCCTGTTGCCTGCGGGCATCCCTAAAATTCTGATTCCGTTGATGATTCCCATTGAAATCATCAGCATGCTGGCGCGCCCCTTCTCGTTGGCGGTGCGTTTGTTCGCCAACATGACGGCAGGCCATACTATTTTAGCGGTTTTGTTTGGTATGACCCTGTCGCTGCCGTGGTTCATAGGTGTGCTGCCTTTTGGGTTCACCGTAGCCATCAATGGCTTGGAACTTATGGTCGCTCTTATCCAAGCTTATATTTTCACGACATTGACCTGTTTTTATATAGGCGATGTCATCAAAATGCATTGATCTGATAACTATAAATTGAGGAGAGGTAGAATGGATCCAAGTGTAGCGGGTTTGATCGGTATGGGATTGTGTGCAGTCGGTTTCAACGGCGCCGGCTTGGGAATCGCTTTCATTTTTGGCAAAACCATTGAGACCGTCGGACGGCAGCCCAATGCGGAAGCCCGGGTTGGAAAATATTGCTGGATCGGATTTGCTCTGTGTGAAGCGATTGCCCTGTTTGCATTGGTGCTGGCGTTCATTATTATGGGTTACATTCCCACTGCTTGATTGTTAGCGGGCCCGGATGAAAACTTCGGGCAAAGACGGGCGGGTTGTAATCAATAATCACTTTTTGGGATTAAGAAAATGCCGCAATTTCAGCAAATAGAAATATTCTCATCTTTAATATTTTGGTCGATTATTTCATTCGGAATTTTTCTGTTCGTGATGAAGAAGTATGCCTTTCCGCCGATTTTTGCGATTCTGGAGGCCCGCGAGAAGAAGATTTCCGGCGATCTGAAAAGCGCCGAGGACATTAAGGCGGCAGCGGAACAATTAAAGCTGGATTTTGAAAATCAGCTCCAGACCGCCCATGACAAGGCCAATACCATTGTCCAGTTGGCCCATGAACAAACGCGTAAACTCCAGGAGAAATCCATGGACGAAACCCAGGCCAAATGCCGCCAGATGCTGAAAGAGACCGAGCACGAGATTCAAACCTCGCGCAACAAGATTTTGGCCGAAATCCAGGGATACGTCTCCGCCCTGACCATCACCTCGGCGGAAAAGGTTCTGAAACGCGCGTTGACGGAAGACGATAAAAAGCGGCTGGTGGACGAATCCATCGACGACGTGGTCTCGAGCCTGGGAAAACAGGCCTGAGTCCCTTGCAGTCGTGTCTCATTAAAATTATGTCTGATCCATTGTTATGATCGAGAACCAGATAGGCAAACGGTTTGCAGAAGCGTTGTCGGGCTCCATTTCCGACGACAAACGCCTGCAGGCGGCGCTGGAAAACCTGCGGTGGTTTCAGGACGCGTTCCAGACAGAACCCAACCTGAGCCGGTTTTTCATCCATCCCGGGTTCCCCCGGGAAAACAAGGCGGCTCTGGTGAAGGAAATGTGCGATCGCGTGGGTGCTTTGGACGAAGTGCGGAATCTGCTGAAACTTCTGGTCGATCGCAACAAAATGATGTTTCTGAAAAATATCACCGAATTTTTTGAAAATGCAGTGGCTCAACGATTGAACCAGGTCCGGGTGAATGTGGTCAGCGCCTATCCCCTGAACGACGCCCAGAAAAAAAAGCTGAAGTCCACTCTGGAACGGGTTCTGGGTAAAAGCGCGATCATCGAAGCAAGTGTCGATGAAAGTCTGATTGGCGGAATGCGGTTGAATGTGGGCAGCGTGGTCGCCGATGCCACCCTCAAAAACGGTTTGGCCCTGCTGAAACGGTCTATAGATCAAGAGGAGGTCTTAAGTGGGTCTACGAGCGGATGAAATTAGTTCCCTG
>CAYPKH010000179.1:0-4610 GCA_964411245.1 uncultured Nitrospina sp. | reverse complement strand
CGGGTCCACGGAATTCATGGATAAAGACAACCGCGATAAAATTGCGACGCGTCTGGTGCGTTCGGTTCGCCAAACCTGATGCCTAGCCATTAAATCCGGCCTGGCGCCAGAACGCTTGCCGGCTCATGCTTTCAAGATTACCTTCCCGGTAGTCCTCATCCCTGAAAACCTTTTCCTCCACCCCCTTATCCTCAACGGTGATCACTTGGACGTCCGCATGTTGGGTCCGGTCGAATCCGTTAAACAAAGTGGCGGGATGGGTGGTCTCCAGGTCCAGCGGAAATCGCCGGGCGATTCGGAGACTCCGATCCGGTTCGTGCAAATCCACGCACAGGAAGTTTCCCTCCAGCCAATAGTCGATCGACTGTCCTTCTTCCTGGCCGGGAACGAACACGCGATCGTCCACCTTGACGGCGAAAGAGGTTCCGGGTTTCCCGCGCATCCATACTTTTCCGTGATCTTTGATTTCCGGCATCGACTCCACCGTTACGGTTTGAGGCAATTTTGACAAGGAATCGTTTTTATACCATAATTTTTCCAACATCCATTTCAGAAGAACCGGACCCTTGACCCATCCCCTCGAATTGCGACTTCAAAACGAACTGAACCAGAGAAAAAAGACGGGACTCCTCCGTACTCTGGAAGTCCTCGATGCGTGCAAAATCAACCTGATCAGCAACGACTATTTTCAGCTGCGCTCGCATCCCGAGGTCATCGCCGGCGCCCGGGATGCGCTGGAACGTTATGGCGCCAGCAGCAGCGCTTCTCCCTTGCTTTCAGGATTCCTGCCCTGTCATGAAAGCCTGGTGGAGCAACTGAAGGCCTGGAAACAGAAACCCGCCGGTCTGTTATTCAATACCGGCTTTATGGCGAACCAGGCCGTGCTGACTCATCTGCCCGGACCGCGGGATCTGATACTGGTCGATCGCCTGATCCATCACTCCATCGCCCAAGTGTTGGGTAAGGGCGAAACCCGTTTCAAACGTTACCCGCATTTGGATCTGGATCAGCTGGAGGAATTGCTGGACACAAATATCGACGATTACGAAACGGTGTTCGTCGTCACCGAAAGCGTATTCAGCATGGATGGCGATTTTCCGGACCTGCGGCGGCTGGCGGACCTGAAACACCAATATCCCTTCGTCTGGATATTGGACGAGGCCCACGGCACCGGGGTCTTTGGTCCCACCGGCGGCGGCCTGGCGGAGGAACTGGGCGTCCTGTCCGAAGTCGATATCCTGGTGGGTACCCTGGGGAAAGCGCTGGCGAGCATGGGAGCCTATGTGTTGACGCAATCCGAAACCTTCATCGATTACCTGATCAACTATTCGGGAGAGTTTATTTATTCCACCTACCTGAGCCCTCCCCAGGCGGGAGCCGCCGAGGCGGCCCTGAAAATCATTCAAAAATCGCAGGCCACCGCCCGAAACATCCGGGCGACCGCCCATCGGTTCAGGGAACGTCTGGAGCGAGACGGGTGGCAAACGAATGCTTTCGATTCGCAGATTGTTCCGGTGATTGTGGGCGACCCCAAGGATGCGCTTGAATTGCGCAATAAATTGCTGGAACATGGGATATTGGCAGGAGCGGTGCGGCCCCCCACGGTTCCGCAAAATTCCTCGCGCCTCAGGTTTTCGTTTCATTCGGGCATCGGCGAGGACCGGGTGGACGCAATCATGACGATCATGAACTCATGGCAACAAAAATAAAGATTACCGCCGTCTGCGGCTGGGCGCTTCCGACAGACTGGTTCAGGCAACTGGTGGAAAGTTATTTTCCACGAGCCGAGGTCCAGGCCTGCTACCCGATGAACCCGGAAGACGAAGAAGAGGCGGCGGCCCATTTGGCGCCCCAAACGGATTGGGTGATCGGTTATTCGCTGGGGAGCCTCTGGCTTCTATATCATAAAGGCAAAATTCCGGCCGGGACCCGGGTGGTTTTGATGGCTCCCATACTGGCTTTCCCAGCGGAAAAACAGCTGGGCGGAAAAACGCCTGTGGGCAAATTGAAATATCAGAAAAAAATGTTGAACGCCTCTGAGGATTATGCCGCCGCGCTTAAAGGGTTTTTTGATTTGAGCGGCATTCGTCTTCCTGAAAACGATCTCAGGGAACCGTACGACCGGGATATTCTCGTTCGGGGCCTGGACTTTCTGGAAACCGCCACCGTTTCACCCCAAGCCGCTGATGGCTGTACGGCCATTAGCGGCCTGCGCGACCCGCTCCTGGATGGCAACCGATTAAAAGAACTCATCCCTCATTTAAATTTGGTGGAGGGATGCGATCACTCGCCGCACAAACTGCTCTCTTTTCTGGCACAGTTGGACCCGGGTTTGAATGAACCCTCGGCGCCGCACATTCAACCTCTCTTTCCTCAACGAGCCTCATGAAAATATTCGGAATCGATTTTACCAGCGCCCCCCGCGGTACCAAACCCATTACCGTTGCGGAAGGTGAATTCAAAAAAGGGACTCTGGCCCTCCAACATATTCACACCCTGACGAATTTTGATGAGTTTGAAAAATTTCTGAAACAAAAAGGTCCGTGGGTGGCGGGAATCGATTTCCCCTTCGGTCTTCCCGGTTCATTTTTATCCACGCTTGGATTGCCCCACGATTGGGAAAATTATGTTCAAACCCTGACCCGCCGGTCCCGAAGCAAATTCGAGAAAAAAATCAAAACGTTCAAGTCCAGACATTCGTCTCCTTATAAAGAGCCGCTGCGCTTCACCGACGTTCTGGCGTCGGCTCAAAGTCCCTTGAAACTGGTCAACGCGCCGGTCGCCAAAATGTTTTATGAGGGTTCCCGGAGAATTTTGAAGTCAGGGGCTTCCATCGTTCCCTGCTACCCGAAAAAAAATAATCGCATCATCCTGGAAGCCTATCCCGCGCTGGTGGCCCGCCGGTTTGCGAACGCTTACAAAAGCGACGGCAAAGACACCTCTCAAAAGAAGGCAGCCCGCAAAAAAATCGTCGAAGGCCTATCGGGAACCGGGTTTAAACACGAGTTCGGTTTTTCCGTTAAGATCGATGATTCCCTTAAGCGCGAAATGCTCAACGATCCCAAGGGCGATTGTCTGGATGCGGTTCTCGGTTCCTTGCAGGCGGCTTGGGCCTGGAATCAAGGGAAACCGCATTATGGAATTCCAACGGGCGCACAGAGCCTGACCCGGTCAGAAGGCTGGATTGTCGATCCCTCCCTAAAGATGCCTCTAGATTCCCGGCCGAGCCAGCGAAAAAATTCCTCTCCGGTCCAGGCTGCCACCAACGGTCACAGCGAAAAAACCATAAAAAACCTTCTGGAAAAGTTAAGGAAGTTGACCGATATCGGCATGGCTCTGAATTCGGAACGCAACCTGAATGTCCTGCTCGAACAGATCATGCAGGAGGCCCGCAATTTTACCTATGCTGACGGCGGAACGTTGTATATTTTCGAAAAAGGCAAACTGCATTTCAAGATTTTCCAAAACGACACGCTGGACATCCGGATGGGAGGCAACAGCGAATCTCCCATCCCTTTTCCGCCGCTTGAGATGAATCCTTCCAATGTTTCCTCGTATGTGGCCATGACCGGAAATACGGTCAATATTCCCGATGTCAGCAAACACACGGAGCACAATTTTTCCGGCCCGCGGGTATTCGACCGGAAGTTCAATTACCGCACCCAGTCCATGCTTCTGGTGCCCATGAAAAACAAGGATGAGGAGAACATTGGCGTCATCCAGCTGTTGAATGCGAGAAAACCGGGCGAACCGATAAAGGTCATCCCTTTTTCCGATGAAGATGTCCGATGGATTCAATCCCTGGCGTCCCAGGCGGCGGTGGCGATCACCCACGTGTCCCTGGTGCAGGAAATACAAAAGGCCTACTCGGAAGTGGCCTCGGCGAGGGATATGGCGATGGAAGCCAATGCCGCGAAAAGCAAGTTTCTCGCCAACATGACGCACGAATTGCGGACTCCCATGAATGCGATCATCGGATACACCGAATTGCTCAAGGAAGAAGCGCTCGAAAAGAAATTACCGGAATTCCAGGAAGACCTGGAGAAAATCGGCGATTCCGCGAAAATACTGATGGAGTTGATCAACGGCATTCTGGACCTGTCCAAAATAGAGTCCGGTAAAATGGAAATCAAATTGGAATCGTTTAAAATACAGGACGTCATTCAAGCGGCGGTCCAGACGGTTGAACCCACGATTCAGAAAAATAAAAATACGCTGAAAGTCCAATGCGACGAAAACCTGGGTTACATGGTTGCGGACAAGGCGTGGGTTCGGCAAACGTTGATCAATCTCCTCAGCAACGCGTGCAAGTTTACCGAAGGCGGAAAAATATCTCTGGAGGTCATTCGAGTCAACAGAGACAATGCCCCCTGGATTATTTTCAAGGTCGCCGACACCGGAATCGGCATCGCCCAAAATAAAATCAGATCCGTTTTTTCCGAATTCACCCAGGCCCACTCCACCATCACCCGAAAATTCGGCGGAACGGGATTGGGATTGGCCATCAGCCGCAGGTTTTGCCGTATGATGGGCGGCGATATCAGCGCACAAAGCGAATTGAATAAAGGGTCCACCTTCACCGTTCAATTACCGGCCAAGGTCATCCCCTA
>CAYPKH010000178.1:0-4646 GCA_964411245.1 uncultured Nitrospina sp. | reverse complement strand
AAACCGGTCGCGTCCCACCACCAACCCCAGAGCTCCGTCAAATTTTTCCAGACCCGCCCCCAAGGCGGTTTCCAGCTGGATCACCGGCCGTCCCGCCACGCTTTTTTCATTGACGATCAGGTTCAGGTCGAGGGGCCCTTGGGCCATCAGCTCCTTCAAATGCCGCAAATGGATCCAGACATTGTTGGTGTTGAACACATTGAATTTATCGGACCCGCAAAACTCCTCCACATAGTCTTCCGGCACCTGGGCCAACTCCAGCAGGTGAAGCTTGCCGCGGGCATCCTGGTACAACGTGCCTCCCTTGATGTCGGCGGGGGTCTTCGGAGTCATTTCCATGAGGAACGGAATACCCTTCGCCAGCACGGCATGCGCGATTTTAGGATCGGCCACCGCGCCCAGGTTATCGGCATTGGACACAAACAGGATTTCCCGGCCCTCGCTCAGCAACCGGTCAATCCAACCCTGATCGCTCAGGCACGCAAATATATCGCCATGGCCGGGCGGGTACCAAGCCTCTTCCCCTATTAATTCGGGATCGAGTGGTTGGTCCGTATCCTTGTCCAACCGGAGAAACCGGTTCTGTTGAAAACATTCGACGGCTACCTGTGCCGGGCGGCTTTCCAAAAGATTCAGAGTCTCCTGATGGGTATGAAAACTGTTCATCAGCAACAGAGGAACAGGAATATCCAGGGTCTTTTTGATGTACTCCAGCTGCCGGAGGATCAAATCGAGAAAGGATTGTCCGTTTTTGACCACAATGGACGATTTAGGTCCCGGACAACCCATACTGGTTCCCAGGCCTCCGTTCAGCTTGCACACGACGAGACGGGACAGGGCTTCGGCCGTCTGCCGGTCACCGGGATCGGTGAGTGTATCGTACGATACCAGATGGGACGATGCGGGCGACCGGATGGCCTGCCAGTCGACCGTAGATGTTCCGGAGGCTTTATACCGTGAGAACAAACGAAGAAATTCGGAACGGGCGGGATCGGTCAGGCCCAACCGTTCCAGGGTGTCCTTAAATTCTGATAATTCCATTGTTTATCCCTATTCGCCTCAGATAAAATATAGAATAAGAGATTTTGGATACGCATTCCATTGAAACCGTAACACTATTACTGGAGCCTCCGGACTTTTATGCTTGAGCCATCGCAATCCGCCTCCTCCGCCTCCTCCGCCACCTCCCACAACGGCAACGGTTCGGAGGATTTGAAACGTTCGATCAGGAATCATCTGAAATATTCCCAGGCCCGCGACTGGCCCAGCTCCACCGCGCTGGACCAGTACAACAGCGTGGCGTTGGCGGTGCGGGATCGACTGGTGGAACGATGGATCAGCACGCAACACAAATATCACGAAAACGACCCCAAACGGATTTACTATCTGTCCATGGAATTCCTGGTGGGCCGGGCGTTGAGCAATTATCTGGTCAACCTCGATTTTAAAAATGAGTTTTATCAGGCCCTCAAGGAACTGGGCATCCGTCTCGAGGATCTGGAGGTCAACGACATCGAAATGGGGCTGGGCAACGGCGGGCTGGGCCGGCTGGCCGCCTGTTATCTGGATTCCATGGCGACCCTCGGGTTGCCGGCCTACGGTTATGGCATCCGCTACGAATATGGAATCTTCTATCAGAAAATCGTCCACGGCTTCCAGGTGGAAACGGCGGACAACTGGCTGCGCAAGGGCAATCCCTGGGAAATTCCCCGCCCGGATTATATCTATCCGGTCAAGTTTTACGGGTCCACCCGGCAAGGCATCGACGAGGAGGGCCAGCCCGTCTTCGAATGGGTGGATACCCACGACGATGTCATGGCCATGGCCTACGACATCCCCATCCCGGGTTATCACAATGAAACGGTCAACAACCTGCGCCTGTGGGCAGCCCGCTCGACCCGGGAGTTCGATCTCGATGTGTTTAATGAAGGGGACTACATTCAGGCGGTGAGCCGGAAGCAGGAATCGGAAACCATTTCCAAGGTGCTGTACCCCAACGACCAAAATATGTGGGGCAAAGAGTTGCGCCTCAAACAGGAATACTTTTTCGTTTCCGCGTCCCTGCAGGACATCATCCACCGTTACAAACGCACCCACGCGACCTACGGCCAGTTCAGCAACAAGGTGGCCATCCAGCTGAACGACGCCCATCCTGCCCTGGCCATCCCGGAGCTGATGCGCATCCTGGTGGACGAGGAATGCCGCCCGTGGGAAGAAGCCTGGGAAATCGCGGTTCAAACCTTCGCGTTCACCAACCACACCGTTCTGCCGGAGGCACTGGAAAAATGGACCGTCGAGTTGATGGCGCGGGTACTTCCCCGGCATCTGGAAATCATTTATGAAATCAACCACCGTTTTCTAAAGCTGGCGCGCAAACATTTTCCCAAGGACGAGAAACGTATCGAGCGGCTGTCGCTGGTGGAAGAAAAACCGGTGAAGTCCGTTCGCATGTCCAACCTCGCCATCGTCGGCAGTCACGCGGTCAACGGCGTCGCCCAGCTCCATTCGGACATTTTAAAAACCCGGGTGTTCAAGGAATATTACGAGCTGTTCCCGGAACGTTTCCACAACATCACCAACGGCATCACCCAGCGGCTGTGGCTGAAGTCCTGCAACCCGGAGCTGGCGGAACTCATCACCCGAACCGTGGGTGAGGAATGGACCACCCACCTGGAACTTTTGCGCCAACTGCTCCCCTACGTTAAAGACAAGGACTTCCGCCGGCAATGGCGGGAGGTGAAACAGAATAACAAAGCGCGGCTCGCCCGGCATATCCAGGAAGAACTTTCAATCGAACTGAATCTGGATTCCATGTTCGACGTTCAGGTCAAGCGCATTCACGAATACAAACGCCAGCTCCTCTGCGCCCTCCACGCGGTCGTCCTCTACAACCGTCTCAAGGAGAATCCGTCCGCCGACTGCGTTCTACGGTCCATCATTTTTGCCGGCAAAGCGGCTCCCGGTTACGAAATGGCCAAACTCATCATCAAGCTGATCAACAGCATTGCGGATAAGATCAACGGCGATCCCGATACCTGCGACCGGCTCAAAGTGGTTTTTGTTCCCAATTACAGCGTCACCAAAGCCGAATGGATCATCCCCGGCGCCGACCTCTCGGAGCAGGTGTCGACGGCGGGACACGAAGCGTCCGGAACCGGCAACATGAAAATGGCCTTGAACGGTGCCCTGACCATCGGCACGCTGGACGGGGCGAATATCGAAATCCGTGACCAGGTGGGCAAGGACAACATTTTTATTTTTGGGCTGACGGCGGAGGAAGTCGAACATACCCGGACCCAAGGGTACCATCCCAATCAATACTACGAGTCCAATCCCGAGCTGAAGCAGGCGCTCGATATGATCCGGGACGGATACTTTGCACCCGGTCATCCCCACATCTTTCAACCGCTGATCGATTCTCTCCTGGTGCATGGCGACCCCTACCGGGTGCTGGCCGATTTCGACGGTTACGCGCAAACCCAAAAGAAGGTGGAACAACTTTACCTGGATCCCGAAACCTGGACGCGCAAATCCATCATCAACTCCGCCAATATGGGATCGTTTTCGAGCGACCGCTCCATCCGCGACTATTGCCGCCTGATCTGGAATATCGAACCCTGAGGGAGCGGGCCTCGGCCCTCGACTGTTTCCCGTCATGCTGGTATTCAAAAAAAATATCTACTTCAATCCATTACCACCGAAAACTCCCGGCGGCCCCAAAGAGTTCCGCGATGTGGAGGATCCCGGTCCCCTTCCCTTCAACTTCATCCACCGTGCCCTGAGCAACGCCCAAAGCCTGTTTCCGGAAATCAGGGAGATGAAAGACCGTGAAACCTCCGACCGGTTGGGTATTCTGTTCCCTCACGCTGCGCGCCTGGGCGACGCCACGATTCTGGGAAACCTGTCGCGCCGGTTATTCACCGGGCTGATGCATCCTCAACACTGGTTTTCCATGAACTGTTATCACCAATGCTTTCTTTACGATTGCCTCCTGGACGTGGTGGAAGATTACAGTTATAACGATGAAGCAGAGCGCCGGAAACTATTTCCCGAAATGGAGGGGCGGGAAATGGATTTCAACCGGTTCCTCCTTGAATATTTTTTCAACACCACCTTTCTGATCGCTCCCGAACGCTTCAACCGGATGACCCCGGAAGAAAAAAAACAGTTGCACCGTTCCCCCGATTTCGGAGATGACTTTCCCGAACTCAAGCAATTCGCCGACCCGGAGGATCCGACCTTGGGGAAGGTGATCAATCGCATTCTTCCTTCACCGGAGGATCTGGAACTGAAACCACTGGAGCATAATCCTTACCCTGGCGTTTGATGCCGTTTCGAAAAGGCGTCCCCTCCGCTGCTTTATATTTGATAGAATGAAACCGCACGCGGCCCCCAATAAAAACAAACGGGCCTTCTCACACTCAACTCTAAACTTTTGCGATTGAGGTTCCCTTGCAGAAAGTGGTGACCGCAGGTGAAATGCAGGCGATTGACCGCTCGGCGATCGAGGACTTCGGCATTCCCGGCCTGGTGCTCATGGAAAACGCGGGACTGGCGGCGGCTTCCCTGATTCATGAAAACGTGCCGGACCTGATGGAGAAAAAAGTCCTCATCGTGTGCGGCAAAGGCAACAACGGCGGCGACGG
>CAYPKH010000177.1:0-4653 GCA_964411245.1 uncultured Nitrospina sp. | reverse complement strand
CAGGTTCCAGTGCGGAGACAGGTTCAGGACCCGCAGCGGATGAGGTCGATTCCGCGACCGTCAACACCCTCCTGCTGGATTTGCAGGAAGCGCGCATTCACGAATTCTCTCCCGTTCACAACTTAAAACTGTTCGGCCTCCACGCCCCTCAAAAAACGCTGACCGTGTTCCATAAAGACGGGTCGCAGGAAACTCTCCAGCTGGGAAACCCCGACAAGGACCAACAGCATTACTTTGCTACGCGCAGTGCGGACGCCTCGGTGTTCACTCTGGATGCCGCAACGGTGGAGAAAATTTTCCGGCCGCGAAACGATTACAAGAATAAAAAGCTGTTCAAATTCGATCCGGAACAGGTCGCCCGCATCGGCATCCAGTCGCCGGACCAAACCTTCGAGCTGAACCGGCGCGATAAAAAATGGGTGCTGGTCAAACCGCAGACCATCGACGACCTGAAACCGTTTGTCGGAAAAGACATCCTGTGGACGTTGAGCAACCTCGAATATGAAGCAACGGTGCCTCCGAAAGAGGCGGAGGATACGGGTCTGGAGAAGCCCCGGCTGACGGTCGCCCTGCATGACCGGCAGAACCAATCTTTGGGAAAAATCATAATCGGCAATCAGGTTCCGGGCAAGCCCCTGCGTTACAGCCGGCTGCCAGGCGACCCCACGCTGTACCACATCAAGGACCGCACCCTGGGGGAAATCCCCGACCGGCTGGACCATTTCCAGAAAAATTAAAACTGATCCCGGATGTATTCTTGAGCATTTTCAGGCTAAAATATTTAAAATTTTTTAGTCCTTAAAAAACAAGGGGCTGTTCCAGATCAGTAGATTTTAAGCCGTCCGGGAAATTAGTGACTAATCCCGGCCTCTCCCCACCCCTCCATCATTCAGGCCCCATCATGTAGCCTACCATTAAAAAAAAGCCCCTGTATGTTGGGGGTAATTTGAATTTGTAAACAAAACCCAAAGTTATTTAATCCATAACATATTGATTTATTTAGTCTTTATTAAATAAGGGCGGATTTTCCAATAATGCGGTTGACACACTACAATATATAGTGGTACTTTCTCATAGCCACACCATATAAAGGATTTTAGTCTTTAGACGTATTTCGGTGCTTGTTGGATCAACCCCAGCTTATTTGGAACCGAATGACCAGACCCACGAATCAGAATACAGGTTTTTCCTGCCCCCCCCGGCGGGTTACTTTAAAAGCGTCTTCCTTTTCCCCTTGGCATCTTTTAAACCTCTTGGGGTTTGAGATGCAGGTAATGCCCCTTCCTAAATCCTCAAATGTATTGAGCGCCGGCCGAGATCCGCATATTCAATCGGCACTAAAGCTCATTCCAAGCGGCGTTAGTGGGAAGCGTTTTTTCCGGACAATGTTCGTTCCCGGCGGAACGGGCCAGGGCCGAAAAGTAACCCGCCACCCTTTCGTTATTTCGCCCCGTCGGCAGTGTAAGGGCATGTATGCTTTACCTTTTCCATTGCGATCCTGTTTTCTGCCAGGGACAGGACGGTCGTTTGAACTTACCGGGTTTGACCAGCCCACACGCCAACGTTCCCTTGCGTCTTCCGGCGGGGCTTCTCAATATTAAGATGGACATACTGGACGAATCGAAAACCGTATGCCGGGTGGCGGGAGGGTTCACCCCCTCCTACGCCTACCCCGGTGATGCGGGAGCGGATTTATGTGCCGCCGCCGATACCGTCATCCCCGCCCGCGGCAAAATGCTGGTGGCCACCGGCATCCGCCTGGCACTGCCGGACGGCCACGTCGGCCTCATTTGGCCCAGAAGCGGCATGGCCGTCAAACACGGCATCGATTGCGGCGCCGGGGTGATCGATTCCCAGTACCGCGGCGAAGTCCAGGTGCTCCTGTTCAATCATTCCGACGGCGAACACTTCATTAAACAAGGCGACCGCATCGCCCAACTCCTCGTGCAAAAAGTTGAGACCGTGGAATTTTTGCCGGTCGACGACCTCGACGCCACCGATCGATCCGGCAACGGCTTCGGTTCAACCGGCTGACACCCTGCCCTCCCCCAGCATTCTCCCTCTTGATTTTTCCCTTCCTGGGCTTTAATTTTATGGCGGAATGTTTAAATTTTTTAATTCCGCACCGTTATGAAACTGCAAATTAAAAATTCTGAAATCGAACTGGTGCAGGGTGACATCACCCAAAGCAACACCGACGCCATCGTCAACGCCGCCAATTCGCAACTGGTGTTGGGCGCCGGGGTGGCGGGGGCGATCCGCACCAAGGGGGGTCCGGCCATTCAGGAGGAATGCAATGCCATCGGCCATTGCCCTGCCGGCGGGGCAGTCATCACCGGTGGGGGAAACCTGAAAGCGCGGCACGTCATCCACGCCGTCGGACCCCGCCAGGGTGAAGGCAATGAGGAGGAAAAATTAAAAAACGCCACGCTCAACAGTTTGAAAGTGGCGGAAGAAAATAATCTGAAATCGATCACTTTTCCGGCGATCAGTACCGGCGTTTATGGATTCCCGCTGGACGCCTGCGCCCGCATCATGCTCACCACCGTCAAGGAATACCTCTCCGGCCCCACGAAAATCGAGCGTGTCGTCTTCGCCCTCTTCGACAATAAAATTTTTAAGGCGTTCGAAAATCAATCTAAAAATTTAAAATAAGACAGGACCGTAGGATAGAATTTATCGCAGATCGCGCAACTACACAAACAGAAGGAAGAATTCCCCCCACTCCCTTTACAAGGGGGAGAATAAAATAAAACCCAGATTCTTCGTCGGCGTTGCCTCCTCAGAATGACAGGGATATCCAATTTGTCATCCTGAGTGTCAGCGAAGGATCTGGGTTTTAAAGAAAATAATCTTCTTCTTCAGGGGTGTGGGGGATGAGGGAGTCGAGTTTTTCGGGATTCTTAATGAGGTCTTCGAACCACCAGTTGACGTGGTTGTACAGGCAGGTCACGTTTTCGCATTCCTTGGTGGCGTTGAAATCGTGGATCATGCGGGTGCAGGATTCGCGCACGCCGGCGTAGCCTTCGGCATCGGCGTAGCCGTCTTTTTCGCCGAGTTGGCCGTGCGGCTGGTTGCGGTAGACCGGGCAATTGTAGGTGCCCAGCGGACTCAAAATCTGCCGGAAAAACTGCATGTGGCATCTCTGCGGCTGGCCGACGTTGTCGGTCGACTTTTCGCCGCTCAACAGCATCTTGAGGTTGGTGGCGCGGTAAATTTTGAAATTCTCGTCTTCCAGTGCCGACGCCTGCTCCAACTGTTCGCTGATGACCTTGACGATTTCCTGGTACCGTTGGTCCGACGCTTCGAGGTCGATGACTTCCGCGTTATTGATTTCAGCGCGGGTCAGAAACGGTTTGAAGGCGATGTAGTCGAACCGGTTGCGTTTCGCGAGTGCCGCCGCTTCGGCCATCTCGTGCATGTTTTCGACAATGTCCTCATCGAAGATGTTGGCCCCTTTCCACGTCACGATGTAAGAGAAACCGACCTTGAACCGGTCATTGACCGCCTTGATATCGGGAATATGCGAGCAGATTTCTTCCAGCGTGATCCTGAATTTGGGAAGGTGCATGGCTTGAAAGGTGGGATCTGTCCCGGAATCGAGCGACAGCCGCACCCAATCGCCTTTGTCCAGGCAGTCGGCGATGCTGACGATCTTTTTGTTGCCTGCGCCATTGGAAACGATGGACACTTGGAGACCCAGCTTTTTCATGAACCTTATGGTTTCCTCGAACTTGGGATAGGTGGTCGGCTCGCCGCCGCCGATAACGATGACGGACTTCAGACCCTTCTCGGCCATCAGCTGTAACGAATCGAGCAGGCGCTGGTGATCGTACCGGATATTCAGATTGAGAATCTCCTTGTCGACGCAATGATCGCAGGCATAGTTGCACGCGGTGGTGAGGTCGAGATTGATGGAGACCGGCGCGAAGTCGGGCATGGCTTCCGGATTGCGGTTCTCGCCACTGGCCAGCCACTTCACATATTCCTTGACGCGCGGCAGGGTTTCCGGCTGGCGGAGCTTGGCGGCGAAATCGTGAATGGAGGACAGCGCTACTTTCTGTTTTTCAGTTGTATTCATAATTTGAGATTTTCCACTAGGGTATTGAGATCAATCATAGAAGCGATCAATTGCTCCTTGTCGGTGGGCTGTCCGCTTTCGAGGTTGTCCAGAAACCGCCCGACCAGTTTTTTCAGCGGATCGTTCACCCGGATCCGGGCGCCGGAATTGACGGAAAAAAACATCTGGTAATCCTTCTTACGAATCGTGCGCCACACCAAACTGCTGTTGAGGGCGTATCCCGCGGGCCGTGGACTTTTCGGGGATTGAACCAGGGTCACATGGACCTCCAGGCGGCCCCCGGCATGCAGGTAATCAAAAATGATTTTGAAGCGTTCCCCGGCTTCGATTTTTTGAGTGACGTGTTTAACGGACCCGATGCCGGTCAACGCGTGTACCATGCTCAACACGTGAGGCATCGCATCGACCACCATTTGTTTGCCGGAGGACACCGGACCCAGCAACATGCTGAACCGTTCGAGCGGTTCATTTTTCACATCCGGATACACCGAATAAAAATCGTCCAGCGTGCACGGCCATTGGGTCACCAGCTGAAGCAGTTTACCATTTTTGCAAAACCGATCCACCAATGT
>CAYPKH010000176.1:0-4661 GCA_964411245.1 uncultured Nitrospina sp. | reverse complement strand
GGTTTGGACCAGACGGTACAGATTTTCATACAGGGTGTCGTCCGTATTGAGGGGTACGACCCACCAGAAAGGAATTTTTCCTCCGGTGATCACGGCGGTCCGGTACATTTCCTCTTTCAACAGTTTGGCCTGGGCCGAGCCGGTGCTTTCCGAGTCGCTTTCTCCGAAGATGTTGTTTTTGACGTCGTTGATGTCGTTATTGAAAAAATGGATTTCCAGCTTGAAATTATTCCAGGTCCAATCCTCGATCAATCTCAGCTTTTTCTCGAATAAGGCCAGGCGTTCGGGCGTGACGCTTTTCTTGTTGACGAACAGGGTGAAGTCGAGATCCGACTTTTGGCTTTGGGCGATGGACCCGGTGCTTCCCATCAACAGAAGGGTGTGGATAAAAGGCGAAAAACTTTCACCGCCTCTTAAAATGGCGTTTGGGAACAGGCGCTCCGCCGCCCTCTGGCATTCCGGCTTGATTTCAAAATTATAAATTCCGCAGGGAACGTCTTCATGGATGTATCCGGGAAGCCCTTTCATATTGATGTGCAGCAAACGGGGAATGAGGGTAAACACCAGACGGTCGGTTTGCGACAGGGTTTCCTGGACACGCTGGATTTTGTACTGGTTGTAACGCAGAAACAACTGGCGGTTGTTGAACAGCGTGTTGGATATTTTGGTTTTGGCGTCGTTCATGAGTTCCCGGCGAAACGGCTCGAAAGCGGCTGAATTCTCCCTTTTTCAATTATAAAGGTTTGTTGCGGGAAAACCCGAATATTTTGCGTCCAATGGGCAGGGATTATTTTCGGGTGGAAACGATTTTTGAGTCGGCAAAAAGCCCCTTTCGGTTATATAATTGTAAGGCAAGAAACGATCCGCCTGCGGCCCGCAACCGTTCTGTTCCCGCCTTATCGCGATGAGGTTGGATCGGGGGAAACCCCGCCTCATTCATTTTCTGAAAACCTCAACTCCCGAATCTCTTTTGGAACACAAACCGAGTTTACTGAAATCGAAACTGTACTGGGTGGGAATCCTGTACTTTGCGGAAGGGTTTCCCTTGGGAGTTTTTTATGACGTGTTCCCGGTGCATTTCCGCCAGCAGGGAGTGGAGCTCTGGCAAATCGGTTTTATGAGCCTGTTGGGCCTGGCTTGGACCCTGAAATTTTTATGGGCCCCGGCGGTGGACTATTACCGTCACCACCGGCGATGGATTTTTGTCATGGATGTGCTCATGGGGGTGGTCCTGCTCGGCTTCGCGGTGATCCTGGATTTCGGGCCGTGGGTTTGGGTGGGGATCGGTCTGTTTACGGTGTTTTCGGCGACCAGCGATATTGCCATCGACGGCTACACCATCGAAATGCTGGACAGGAACGAACTGGGAATAGCCAACGGCATTCGTAACGGTATGTACCGCGTCGGCATGCTGGCCGCCGGTGTGATCCTGATCCTCAGCGATTATCTGTCGTGGAGCGCCACCTACCTGGCAGGCACCGCCATCCTCTGCCTGTGCGGCACGGTCTGTCTGATGGCGCCGAAGGAGAAGCCGTATCATACCCGGTCGATCCATTCGGTCAAAGCGGAGTGGCGGCTTCTTGTTCAGCACCCCTATGCGCTGGCGCTGGTGTATCTGTTTGTTCTGGGCGCGGTGGGTTTGGTGGACTGGAAACTGGATTTCTCTGAAGGCCTTCCGTGGTTATGGCCCGGCCTGTTGTTGTTCACCGGGGCGATTCTCCTGTTGAGCCGCAACGCGGCGCGTTCCAACGCCGAAAACAGTCAATCGTTACGGGAAGATTTGAACGAAGGCCCCATGTTCGGCGCTTTGTTTGAACTGGCGCAACGTCCCTACATCATTCCCATGGTCATCTTCATTCTCATCTACAAACTGGCCGATTCCTCCATGGGCTTCATGGTCAAACCCTTTTGGGTCGATATGGGGTTTACCGCCACGGAAATCGGGCTGGTGTCCGTCAACATCGGTCTGGGTTTGTCGATCGCGGGCGGGCTGGTGGGCGGATGGTTTACGGACCGCTTCGGGATTTTCAAGGGAATCTGGATTCTGGGGCTGGCGCAGGCGGTTTCCAACCTGGGATACGCGGCGGTGGCTTTTATCATTCCCCCCGCCGCAGAAGGCGTGGGTCTGGCCTTGAATTATAAATTCATGATGTACGGCGCCAGCGTGGTGGAATCGTTCACCGGCGGTTTGGGGTCCGCCGCCTTCCTGGCTTTTTTGATGGCCATCGTTAACAAGAAGCGTTCGGCTTCCGAGTATGCTCTGCTTTCTTCCATCTTTGCCCTCAGCCGGTCCGTCGCCGGTTGGGCCGGCGGATTCGGCGCCGAAGCCATGGGTTATGGGTCTTATTTCACGTTGACCTTCTTTTTGGCATTTCCCGCTTATGTGCTCCTGCCCTGGGTGAAGCGCATGCTCGAGACCACCAAAAATTGGGATAAGATATAGAACGATGGCGATTCAGTTTGTTTATCTGCACGGTTTTGCTTCCAGTCCGCAATCGCAAAAAGCCCTCGCATTTAAAAAACGGTTTTCCAAGCTGGGATTGCCGTTGACGGTGCCGGATCTGGAGGGAGGCGATTTCAAACATTTGACGATCTCCAAACAAATCCGCATTATCAATGAGACCCTTGACGCTTTTCCGGAGGCGGCCTGTGCCCTGATCGGCAGCAGTATGGGCGGCTATCTGGCGGCATTGACCGGGCAACTCCGGCTGGAGGTGAAGGGGTTATACCTGATGTGCCCGGGCTTTAATTTTATCCGGCGGTGGCGTTTGGCGCTGGCCGATGAAATTCAAAAAAGGGAAGGGTTGATTCGGGTTTTTAATTACCGTTACAATAAAAATATGGAGCTGGATCCGGAAATTTTTAAAGACGCGGAACAATGGGAGGCCATCGATTTTGACCGGCCAGTGCCGACCCGGATCGTCCATGGTCTCCATGATGAAACCGTAGATATTGAAGAGTCACGGAATTTTGCCCGGCAGCACTCCTGGGTCAGCCTGAATGAGGTGGATTCGGATCACGGTTTGATTTCACACCTGAACTGGATTCTTGAAGATTGTTTGGAATACTTCAAAAAGCAAGACCTGTTATAGGTTTAAACTGTATAAATGAAAATCCGGGCTGACCCGGCTAGTTGCAAAAGAGAACTCTGATGGTAAATCCTTCTTCTAACATTAAGCGCCGTTCGTTACTACTGGTCGATGACGATCCGGAAATCCTGACCCTTCTGAAGGCCAAATTCGCGAAGGAACCCTTCGACCTGTTGACCGCGGTCGAAGGGGAGTCGGCATTGAATATCGTCCGAACCCAAAAACCGGATCTGGTGGTTCTGGATGTCAACCTTCCCGGCCTCAGCGGGTTGGAAGTCTGCCGGTCCCTCCGGGCAGATAAAGACACCCGGGATATCCCCATCATAATCTTGTCCGGGCGGAGCGACGAGATCGACCGCATTCTGGGGCTGGAGTTCGGGGCGGACGATTATGTCACCAAACCGTTCAATCCCCAGGAATTGATTTTAAGAATCAATAATGTTTTGAAACGGGTCTATAAGGAGGACGGCGGCCCCGAAATTTTTTCCCGGGGCGACCTGACCGTGGATTTCCTAAAGCACCAAGTGACCGTGAAGGGCCAGGTGATTCAATTGACCCTTACCGAGTTTAAATTGCTGTCCAGCCTAATCGAAAGCGCGGGCCAGGTTAAAACCCGGGAATTTCTCCTGGGACATATCTGGGAGCACGGAGAAGGCGTTATTTCCCGCACCATTGACACCCATATCCAGAGACTGCGCGCCAAGCTGAAAGAAGCCGGCCGTTACATCGAAACCGTCCGCGGTGTGGGCTATCGCTTCCACGAATAACCCGGGTGTTTATTGGGTCTGGCGATATCTGAGCGGCCTAATGTCCCCTAAAATAAGTACCCTTTCCCGAAAAATGTTACACAACTGTAGCATTGTCTTAATCCCTTTTTAACCCATCTCTTCTATAGTAGAAGCATTAGCCAACCACAATTTAAAGAGGTTATCATGCTAAGTCCAAATGTTAACCCGTCGGAGTTTCCGGCAAGCGTGGGAGGGAGGCTGAAATATTGGAGAAAGGTTTCAACGTTAAGACTGGTGGACGTCGCCGCACTGATTCGTGTGTCGCAAGGCTCTTTATCGGATTTGGAAAACGATAAATCCCTGCCCTCGGCCACCACACTGACCGGTTTTTGCCAGAAGACCGACATGAACATTTTTTGGCTGTTGACCGGAGAAGGGTCCATGGTCAGTAAAGAGGAACGGTTTAAAGCGGAATCCTCATCCGTCCGCGATTTGATGGACTGGATGCAGGACAAGGATTTTCGTAAAACCGTGGTCAAACTCGTCAATATTTTCGAAAAAGGATCGACCTCAAAGAAAGCCCAGATTCGGGGTTTTATCGCGGGGGTCGAGGCGGATAGTCCTTAATCCGCTCCTTCATCGTGCAATATTCGATTTGAGAGTCCATCCTGTTTTGCCATCGGGCAGTTCCAGCTCAACCCATTGTTCCTTTTCCCTGGTGAGGGAGACAAGGGTCCCCTGATGCAGTTGGAACAAGGCTGCGGTGCGGGTATTCCATCCTGAATGAACATCGATTTGCTTTGGAACGATGACCCCAAAGGATCGGCCGGATTCCAGTTGCCAT
>CAYPKH010000175.1:0-4689 GCA_964411245.1 uncultured Nitrospina sp. | reverse complement strand
CTGGTTACCGTCTAACCGCTAGTCGATGTCGATATAACCCTCGCGGATTATCCAACGTTGTCCCAGAAGGCCCACAACAATCCGCTGGTGTTTCAGGACAAAGCCGCCACCACTCATAAGTCGCAGCGTGTTATCAACAAGGTGCAACAGTTTAATTCGGAAGAATACAGCACTCGCCGGCGCGGTTGCTACAAATTAAGCGAACAGGCCACGCGGATGTTTGAGGACGTCCGCCAGAAAGTAGCCGATCTGTTCGGTGCGGCGGACAAGAAGGAAATCATTTTCACCAGCGGCACCACCCAGGCCATCAACCTGGTGGCTTACAGTTTCGGCAAACAGTTCGTGAAGGAGGGCGATGAGATCATCATCTCCAATATCGAACATCATGCCAACACCGTGCCCTGGCAAGTGTTGTGCGAGGATAAAGGCGCTCACCTCAAGGTTATTCCCGTCAACGACCGGGGCGAACTCATCATGGAGGAATATGAAAAACTCCTGTCGCCCAAAACCCGGATGGTGGCGGTCAATCATATTTCCAACGCGCTGGGGACGATCAATCCGGTGAAGGAAATCGCCCGGCTGGCGCACGAAGCAGGAGCCAAGGTATTGATCGACGGGGCGCAGAGCACCGCGCACATGAAGCTGGACGTGCAGGATCTGGACTGCGATTTTTATACCTTCTCCGGGCACAAAATGTACGCCCCCAGCGGGGTCGGCGGTTTGTACGGAAAGTACGACGTGTTGAAGGAGATGCCGCCCTACGTCACCGGCGGCGATATGATCCGGCAGGTGACCCTCGAAAAAACCCTGTACGCCGACCCGCCCGCCCGGTTTGAGGCGGGAACGCCGCCGATCACCCAGGTGATGGGCCTCGGCGAAGCTATTGATTATCTAAAGGAAATCGGCCTCGACAAAATCGCCGAATACGAACATGCGCTGTTGGAATACGGCACCCGGGTGTTGTCGGAAATCGACGGGCTGAACATTATCGGTACGGCTGCCCACAAGGCCAGTATTATATCCTTTAATATTGACGTCATCCATCCGCATGACGTGGTGACGTTGCTGGATCAGGACGGTATTTCGGCCCGGGGCGGGCACCATTGCGCGCAACCGACCATGCAACGGTTTCATGTGACCGCGACCACCCGCGCTTCGGCTTCGTTTTACAACAAGTTCGAGGAGCTCGACGCGCTGGCCGCCAGCGTCCGCCGGGCGATCAAGCTGTTTTCCTGAATATGAGCCACCCGGCCGGGGTTGGGTATCCCTCATTTGCCTCGTATACTATTTGAAAATGGTACTATATTTATAGATAGAGGGATGGTTTTCGGATTGGATCCGAAAAGGAATCTTTGCATGTCTTACGAGAACGAACTGTACCAGCAGGTGATTCTGGACCACAACAGGAAACCGCGGAATTTCCGGGAAATGCCGGAAGCCACGCATTCCTGTCACGGGTTCAATCCGCTGTGCGGCGACGATTACACGGTGTACCTGAAAATCAATGGCGACGATGTTATCGAAGAAGTCAGTTTCATGGGTTCCGGGTGTGCCATTTCCAAGGCCAGTTCGTCCCTGATGACCGGTTTTTTAAAGGGAAAGAAAATCGACGAGACCAAATTGGTCTTCGATGAGTTTCACAGAATGGTTCTTGGAGAAATGGACCCGGAGAAAGAAGAACATCACCTCGGGAAGCTGGCCCTCTTTAAAGGCATCCGGGAATTTCCCTCACGGATCAAATGCGCGAGCTTATCCTGGCACTCCATGATGGGTGCTCTGGAAAAGAGCGAGAATGTAACGACCGAATAAATTCGGTTTAAAAAAAACTGTTTCTGTTTGCAATAGGCTCCCGTTCTCGTTGAATAAAGTTCTCTTTCTCGCTTGATAAGTAGCCGAGCGCAAGGAGGCGGGTTATGACAACCACAGCCCAAACCTTACTGGACGAAAAAACCCGGCCGGGTGAACTGTTCCTTCCTCTTAAAAATAAAAACGGTTCGCTGGTGTGTACGGCCTGCGGCCACCGCTGTCAATTGCGCCCTGGTCAAAGAGGGGTCTGCAAGGTTCGTTACAGTGATCAGGATGGCGTGTTGCGGGTTCCTTTCAACTACGCCGCCGGCATCCACAACGATCCCATCGAGAAGAAACCGTTTTTCCATGCCCTGCCCGGATCCCAGGCGATGAGTTTCGGCATGCTGGGATGCGATTTCCGTTGCGCCTACTGCCAGAACTGGTTCACCTCCCAGACTCTCAGGGACGATGCCTCCACGCTTGATTTTGACGTCATATCTGCCTCCGCCCTATGCGACCTGGCCGAACAGCACGGCTCGAAAACCGTGGTCTCCACCTACAACGAACCGTTGATCACCTCCGAATGGGCGGTCGAGATATTCCATGAAGCCCGGGCACGGGGCTTGGTCACAGGCTATGTCTCCAACGGTCATGGCACGCCGGAGGTGCTGGAGTACCTGCGGCCGTGGCTGGATCTGTTCAAAATCGACCTCAAATGTTTCGACCGTAAAAAATATCTGAAACTGGGCGGCAACTTTGAAGAGGTTCTGGAAACCATCCGCCAAGTGTACGCCCTGGGATTCTGGACCGAGATTGTGACGCTGATCGTGCCCGGCTACAACGATTCGGATGAAGAGTTGACGCAAATCGCCGAATTTGTCGCGTCGGTCTCCGTCGATATTCCCTGGCACGTCACCGCCTTTCGCCCGCAATACAAGATGAACGACCGCGACAGCACTCCGGTCGACACCCTCCTGCGCGCCCGCCGGATCGGATTGAACGCCGGCCTCCATTTCGTGTACTCCGGAAACCGCCCCGGTGAGGTGGGCGACACCGAAAACACGTTTTGCCCGAAATGCGGCAAAACCCTGATCGAGCGCTGCGGGTTTCAGGTCCTCACCAACTGCATAGAGAACGGCGCCTGCCCCGACTGCCACGAATCCGTTCCCGGAAAGTGGACGGTTCCCACGAAAAACTCCTGAACCTCAACAGGAGAAGTTTGGGTAATTAGCGTTTGACATTGAGCTTTTTCTGAAAGGCATGATCGGTTTTACATACCTTTTTTGTGGAAACCCGGCAGGAATGGAGGACCCATTTTTACACATTATCGTGCGGGGATGAAAGGCCCTGATCTCCATAATAGAACAAGGGGGAGGGCGGTAAAACTCAGTTATTAGAGGAGACGAGGGGCAGGGTGAAATAAAATGTGGTGCCTTTGCCCAATTCGGATTCGAACCCAATCTTTCCGTCATGGAGTTCCTCAATGATTTCCTTGCAGGACATCAGGCCGAAACCGTGACCGTCGGGTTTGGACGTGTAGTTTTCCTTCAACAAAAGGGCCTTCACATCCTCCGGGATTCCGCAACCCTTGTCTTCCACACTGACCTCAATCAATCCATGAATATCCTTTATGTAAATGTTGATTACCTCGCCTTTTGGGATCGCATCACCGGCATTGAGGATCAGGTTCTGCAACACCCGTTTGATATCCAGGTAGTTGATATGGGCCGTGGTTTTGCTTCCCGCCGATTTAACGCGGATGGATTTGCCCTTGAGATTTTTATGGCATTCGATTTCTTCCTCCGTTTCTTTGATAAGGTCCACAATATCATAATCGCCTTTGACGTACTCCGACCGGACTTTTTTGACCGTGGCGAGGCTTTGATCAATCATGGTGATCATGTTGTTTCGAACGGAAAGCATCGTATCATAGCCTTTTTGAACCTTGTCCCAGCCTTGACGTTTGACATGATTCGTTTCGGTTCCGTAAAGAATTTCTAAAGCCTGGTCCAGAAATATCTCAGCCGCCCCAAGAGGCACCAGGCAATTTCTCATGTCATGGGTGAAATTGCTGACCTGCTGAATCTCGCTGGACATCCTATCCAAATCGTTACGAAGCCTTTGCGAGCATACCTTCATCATTTCCACCAAAGCCTGGGTATTGGGAAAAATGTATTTATGGAACATTTCTTCGTTGAACTCCGTCACCAGGGTGTCGCCTATGGCTACGGCCGAGGCCGACCGTTTTCTTTTGTCGATCAGGGCAATTTCACCCAGGCATTCTCCTTCAGACAAAACCGTTACATGCTTGGTATAATTGGGACCCTTGGCAATCAATATGCTTCCCGAAAAAATAATGTATAAATTACAATTATCGCTTCCTTCCCTGAAGAGAACCTCGCCATCCTCCAGGAATATATCCTTGCTCTCCTTGAGGATGTTCTGCACGGCCTCCTGCGATAAGCAGTTGAAAATGCTTATTTTCTTCAAAAGCTCCATTTTCAGGATATTCAAATCCCTTTCCTGAACGGAGGTTTGGAGGGGACCCATTTCGGATTTGCTGGATTGAGAAGAAGTCATAATTTTAAGTGCCCGCTTTAACTATTATTTGCCCCGGAAAGAGGCAATCGGAAATAAAACCGGGTTCCTTGTCCCAATTCCGATTCGAACCCGATGGTTCCATTATGGTAATTTTCGATGATGGCCTTACAAGACATCAGGCCGAATCCGTTGCCGTCGGGTTTGGAGGTATAGTTTTCGTTAAGCAACAGCGGTTTGATGTCATCCGGTATTCCCGTGCCCTGATCTTCCACGCTGATTTCCGCCCAATCGTCATCCAGAACCTGGAGATTCACCGAGATTTTTTTGCCTTTCTCGGTGGCATAGCCCGCGTTGATAATC
>CAYPKH010000174.1:0-4689 GCA_964411245.1 uncultured Nitrospina sp. | reverse complement strand
CGCCGGCACACGTGGTTTTAATGTTTATGCAACGGAAGCAATGGCAAGCGGGGTGGCCGGTCGGGGTGATCCTTTTGTGGGGTAGTTTTGCCGGGGCTTCCCTTTCCTTTGCAGAACCGGAAGACTCTTCTATCTTTTGGCAGGAGTCGACTGAGGGGTTGGGTCAAGAGATTGTGGACGACCCGGCGCTGGTGCAACTGCTGTTCGCCATGCCGCCGGACGTGATGGAAGAGGTGGCGACGCCGGTCCGCCCGCCGCGGCAACTGAAGGGCTGGCTGGGCATCACCATGCAGGAAGGCCCGCCGCTTTTTCCGAAAGGCGCCGACGATTTTGCCCCGACCATAGAAGTGCTCGAGGTGTTTCCCCATTCCTCCGCCGAACGCGCCGGGTTGCTCCCCGGCGATACCATTCTGGCGACTCACGGTGAACAGTTGTCCATCGGCAAAGAGAATTCGCTGATGAGGAATTTCAGCCACCGGGTGCAGGACACCGGCGCCGGAAACATTCTGCGCCTGAAAATCAAACGCGGTGGCCGGGAGATGGAGTTGCCGGTCGAGCTGTTTCCCAAACCGACCACGCCGGTGTTCATCAAACCCCCCCGATTGGAAACACCGGATTTGCCGGACTCCCTCTTGCACCGCATACTCCGGTCCAAAAACCGGCTGGAGGATTACGCGGCCACGGTCGAGGAAATGCGCGAACATACCACCCAGGCGGTGAGCACCGCCGTCAAGGGAAACACCTACAATCCGTTTCGTCTGCAGGAAGTCAACACGGTGCTCAATCAGCCGATGGATCTCCCTCTGGTTGCATATGGATTGACGTCCTCCCTGCGGAAAAATTTCATCGGTGGGCGGTTGAACAGCGGGGGCGTCATTCGTTGGGCCTTGCAGGAGCTGGACTTCAAGGTGGCGGAGAAGAGGCCGGGTAAAAAACCCGCCGATCTGGAACAACTGCTGGACCGCCTGCTGGCGGCGCTGGCGCGCGCCGGGCGACTGCGCGAAGAGGCGTTGGCTCCGTTGACGTCGGATGAGAAGGACCTTCTGCATCGCGGCATCCGGCATCTGATGGTGGACAGTCTCCAGCCACATGACCTGACCGGCGAGTCCGCCTTGAAGAACCCACCCGATATTTCAGATTTTCTCAACACCGCTTTGAAGGTGGATTTGCAGAAGTTGCTCACCGCTGGTTTCAACATTGCACAGGCGATCGATCTGGAAACCCTTATGGAGTGGAAGGACAATCTGGATCAGTTTTCGCTGTTCCACGAAGGCTGGATCATTGAGGAGGTGGGCGACGTCACTTACGTCTATACCCGGCACGGCCTGATGATCGTCGGCGGAACCGGAGACAATGTGTATGAACAGGACGCGCTGTTGATCGTCGACCTCGGCGGCAACGACCGTTATCTGAACGGCGCCGGGGCCAGCCGCGTCGGCCATCCATTCAGCATGGTGATCGATTTCTCCGGCGACGACGTATACCTGAGCGGCGCGGATCATGCCCAGGGCGCGGGCGTTCTGGGCGGCGGGTTTCTGATCGACCTGGGAGGTGACGACCGCTACCTGGCCGAAAGTTTCGCACAGGGGGCCGGGGTCCTGGGCGTCGGGATGCTGATCGATACCGGCGGCCGGGACGAATACCGGTGCCATGCCTTTTGCCAGGGCGCGGGGTTTCTGGGGGTCGGCCTGATCGCCGAGTCGGGCGGTAACGATCAATACAACGCCGCCGTACTTGCCCAAGGATTCGGCTTTATCCGCGGACTGGGTTTGATGCTCGAAGGCGGGGGCGACGACCGGTATTTTGCGGGCGGCGTTTACCCGGACAATCGCGAACCCGGCAAGGCTTATCTTTCCCTGTCGCAGGGATTCGGCTACGGTCTCCGCCCCTGGAACGACCTGGCCGGCGCTTCAGGAGGCATCGGCATACTGGACGATGCCCGTGGCAATGACAAATACCTCGGCGATTATTTTTCGCAGGGCGCGGGCTATTGGTACGGCCTCGGAATTCTGAACGACTCCGCGGGACACGATCTCTATACCGCCGGACGCTATTCGCAGGGCGCGGGGATTCATCTCGCCGCCGGCATTTTGAACGATGCGAACGGGGACGATCTCTATCTCGCCCGCTACGGGGTTTCGCAGGGATGCGGGCACGACCTGGCGGTCGGGTTTCTCTTGGACAACGGCGGTAACGACCGATATATTGGAGGCACCCTGTCCCAGGGCGCGGGTAACGGCAACGGCTTCGGCGTGCTCGGCGATAACGGCGGCAACGACGAATATTATCTGCGCGAGCAGGGGCAGGGTCACGGCAACACCGAAGCGTTCCGTCGATTGGACAGCTTCGGCATCCTGTTCGACACCGGCGGCGGCGAAGACCGCTATTCCCTGGGAGGGCACAATAATAAAGTGAACCTCCAGACCCAATGGGGTCTCCAGGCCGATCTCCCATAACTTTTCCCAACCGATTTAATATGATGGCCGATGCATTGACGCGCGTTTTATTTCAAAAGCTCGTCACCATAAGCGGGGATGATTATGAAAACGGCGAGGTGGTCATCGACCGGGGCCGCATTGTCGATATGCGCTCGGGCATCAGCGAACCGTTTTCCGGGACCACGCACGATAAGTCCGATTGTTTGGTGCTCCCCGGTTTCGTGAACGCCCATTGCCATTTGTCCTTGTCGGGATTAAAGAACAAGGTGTTCCAACAGGACCGCTTCATCGATTGGATCGAATCGGTGGTGACCGAAAACGCGGCTCTCTCCTGGGCCGACCGGGTATCCGCTATGCACACTGAGGCGCAGACGCTGATCGAATCCGGGGTCACCGCGCTGGCCGATTATTTTTCCCATCCCGAGCTCCTGGTGGAATACCAGAACCTGCCCTTCCATCATGTGCTGTTTCTGGAGACCCTGGGTTTTCAGAAGGAGGCGGCGGAATCCAAGGCCCGGGAGCTGGAAACGCTTCTGCAGGAGCATCCCGGCACCGGCTCGAAGATGCAACTGGCGCTGGCGCCGCATGCGCCTTATTCCGTTTCGCCCACTTTGTTTCGGGAATTGAAAAAACTGGCCGACCGCCTGGGTTGCCGGTTTTCCTGTCATGTGGCCGAGGTGGCGGAGGAAACCCGGTTTTTGAGGGATGGCAGCGGGGATTTGCTGGAACTGCTCAACCAGCGGAAGGTGTATGACCCCTCGTGGACCCCTCCCGGTGTAAGCCCCGTACGATACCTGGAGCGGTTGGGAGTTCTTGGAGAACTGGTCGCGATCCATTTGAATTGTATCGATGAAGAGGATTCTGACCGGCTGGCAGCCCATAACGCTTCCGCGGTATTTTGTCCGGGCAGTACCCGCTGGTTCGGACGGAAGGGCTGGATGCCGGTACGCGCTCTTTTGGATAAAGGGATTGCGGTGGGACTCGGCACCGATTCCCTGGCCAGCAACGATTCGCTGAATTTTCTAAATACGATTCGGCAAACGGAAGAAATGTTGCCCGAATTGCATCGCTCGGACATCCTGTGGCTGGCCACCGCCGGGGGTAAACAGGCTCTGGGAATGAATAATATAGGCATCGATCCCGGTAGGGAGGCGAATCTGATCGGATTCCGATTTCGGAATAAAGAGGAGGATTGGTGGGATCTTCCGTTTGATCCGGAGCGGCAGCAGGTTGATTTTACGATGGTCTCCGGGGAGATTGTATTTGAAAAATTCACCATTTAGCGGAAAAAAGGGATGAATATTTTAAATTTAAAGATTTATTTGATTTTTGGGAAAAAATGGCGGGTTTCAGGAAAAAACGCATAAACCCTTAAAAAAATTTGTTCTTCCGCCGGTTTCCGTGATAAAGTAAGCCTTACCCATGCAATGGGATACTGGGATTTCTTGCCGAAGGATTTTATTTCTCTTTTTTATTGCACAAACCTTAAACAATCAAGTAAGATACCCGTTTTCATTTTGAACGCGGGCGGTGTCTTTTAATGGCCTGAACCGCCGATGGTGAATCAGCCGGCAGGGGATTGATGTCCCTTGGCCTGCTTTTTTAAAGTGTTGGCGCGCGATGGCGCCTGTTGGGTCTGGATTTTTTTCATTATAGAGTTTGCAAGGCAGGGGGTATTTGCCTCCAGAAGCTGGGGAGATTCCCGAGTGGCCAAAGGGAACAGACTGTAAATCTGTCGGCTCAGCCTTCGGAGGTTCGAATCCTCCTCTCCCCACCATTAATAATATATTTTGCGGGAATAGCTCAGTTGGCTAGAGCGTCAGCCTTCCAAGCTGAGGGTCGCGGGTTCGAGTCCCGTTTCCCGCTATCAACAAAAAGCCGGGGGCTTTTTGTTGACAGAGCAAGGGACAACAGACAACGGAACAACAGAAAGGGCCTCAGAGTTTGCGGTCTGTTGTCTGTTGATCGATGATTGAGCCTTTTTTGGGGGCTGAGCCCCAGTTTGAGGAACAGTAGAACAGGAGATCAGTAGACCGTCCCGCTTCCTGCTCATATGGCAGGTTTTTTGAGAGGGAGAGATAGAGAGATGAGACCGCATGGAGGGATGAATGGGAAATGTATTGCCTCATTTCTCTATTTCTCATATCTCCATGCTCTGTTCCAAATTCAGCGTCTGAGACCCTGAATTTGGAACAGGCCCAGGTAGCTCAGTTGGTAGAGCACGTCCTTGGTAAGGACGAGGTCGGCGGTT
>CAYPKH010000173.1:0-4689 GCA_964411245.1 uncultured Nitrospina sp. | reverse complement strand
CACATCCAAAATAAAGCATTGCGAGTACCTCGGCAACCCTTTGCTGAGGGTTTATCGGGAAGTGGGGAGGGGTCCCTCGACCCCGGCCGAGGCACTCTCGTTTAATATATGTTGGATGCAAATATTATGCCATAGATTTATGAAAGAATTTCATAAACGGACACTGCCCGCGGATGGGCCCGTCCCCGGAAATGAAGGGAGGCTGTTTCCCTGCTTGCCAAGATTTCCGGGGAAATGCTATAAGAAGAGTGCAACCCTCACGCTCGGGGTCATTATGTCGTTGAAAGACAAGGAGAAATGGAACGCCAAATACGGGTCCAGCACCTGCCTCGCCGGACGGGAGCCCGCCCCCTGGCTGGCCGACCATGCCGGCCTGCTTTCCGGACAGGGCGTGGCCCTCGATATCGCCATGGGGGAAGGCCGGAACACCCTGTTCGCCGCCTCCCTGGGTTATGATATTCTGGGCGTCGACATCTCCGATGTGGGCATTGCCCGCGCCGAATCTTTGGCGCGGGAAAACCAACTCACCATTCGCACCCGGGTGGCCGATCTGGATCATTATTCCATAGAGGACGACACCTACGATCTGATCCTGTGTTTTTACTTTCTCAACCGCAACCTGTTTGAAGCCATCCACAAGGGTCTCCGGACCGGCGGGGTGCTGATGTTTGAAACCTTCACGGTGGATTACCTCCAATACAGCGGTTTCAAACGCGAGTGGGTGCTGGAGAAAAACGAATTGCTGGAAGCCTTTCCCGGACTGAGCGTGCTCGATTACCGGGAAGTGGACGAACCCGAAAACGAAACGGCCTACGCCTCGCTCGTGGCCCGGAAAGAGTAATCACTCATTTATGAACAATCCCATACCATCCTCATTGTTCCGTCTCATTATTGGATTCCTGATCGTTCTGGTTTTTGCGGGGTGTCAATCCACCCACAAGTCGGCCGGAAAAAAATTGAACGCGCAGGATTTCACGCTCACCTACACCGACAAAGCACAGGCGGGCGGGAAAATCGCCGAGCTCACCCTGCAACACCCGTTACCCATTACCGAACGCCAGATGCTGTTTCACCTGGTGGCCCTGCGTTACGAAAATTACTCCCTGCTCAGCAACGTCCGTCCGGTATTCACCAAGAATGATATCCAAAAGATAAAGCGCTTATTGACCAAGGCGCTCAACAAAGCGCATGCGCAAAACATCATCGGGTTTGAAGTGGAGTCCGAGAGAGGTACCACCAAGGGTGAGCTGTTCGCCAGCGGGGGGAAATTGCACTGGCGGTTTTTTAAAATTCGGGGAGTGAAGTATTCGCTGACGGGCAGCAAGTTGGCGCGGTATGGAACCACCTGGCGGATGGTGCCCAAGAAAGGACAAAAGTTTCATGTCACGGAAAAACTTCTGGGCACCAAGCAGTGGACCAACTGGATCGAGGCCCAAATCGATCTACCCGTTCCTGCGAATTTGAAAACCGCACGGCCTGAAAAACAGCGCGCGAAATCCAGCGCCGCCGCATCCGAGCTTCCTTTGGCTCCAATGATCCCCCCGAAAGCGGCGGCTCCGCAAAACAACCAAGCCGACCTCAAGGAAAAACTGAAGTTTCTGAAGCACCTGTATGAAAACCAGTTGATCAACCAGCAGGAATACCAAAAGAAACGGAAAGACCTGCTCGACCAATACCTTTAAGAGACCTTGGCATAACGTTGCCGCCCTTCGACAGAGCCTGTCCTGAATTTATCAATGGACCCAAGGTAACAAGACAAAGAGTTAGCTCCGGGCCTTGCCCGGCCGTCCTATTTTTTTCTGAGGCAGTACAACCCGTCGCGCACCGCCAGCATCAGCGCTTCCACCCGCTCGTCCCGGCACACGGTTTCATTGAATCGATGAATGGCGTGGTCGGATTCATCCTGAGGATCCAGCACCCGCCCGCTCCACAACACGTTGTCCACCACGATCAATCCGCCGGTCCGCAGAATCGGCAGGATCGCGTTGAAGTAGTTCAGATAGTTCACCTTGTCGGCGTCGATGAAGGCCATGTCAAAGATTTCATCAAGACCGGCGATGGATTCGAGCGCTTTCCCCTCCAGCAGAGTGATCTTAGGGCCATGCGGACTTTCCGCGAAGTACCGTTTGGCGACGGCGATGGCCGCCGGGTCTTCGTCGCAGGTAAACAGGCGTCCGTCCTCCGGCAGGCCCTCGGCCATCGACAACGCACTGTAGCCGCTGAAGGTGCCGACTTCCAGAATGCGGCGCGCCCCGAGCAGCTGGGCCTGCAGTTTGAGGAACCGCCCGACCGTCCGCCCCGAAACCATCTGCGGATATTCCAGGCTCTCATAGGTTTCCTTCTGCAGGCGGGTCAGCAGTTCGCCTTCGTCTTGGGTGTGTTCGTAAACGTACTGCTCGATTTTTTCATCTATGAATTCCATAACTCCCGGTCCTTTCAATAATTGACGATGCCGGCATTCAAACTGCGCCAGCCGTACCAGGTGGCGATGGTCTCGTAGGGGCTCCACTTTTCGCCGAGGGCGCGAACCCGCTTGGCATCGGGCCGGGTTTTCATGCCATAGATTTTCTGGACCGCCGCCAGCAATCCCAGATCGCCCACCGGCAGGACATCGAGCCGGGTGAGCGAAAAGATCAAAAACATTTCCGCGGTCCAGCGGCCGATACCGTGCACCCGGGTCAACCGGTCGATGACCGCTTCGTTGTCAAGATAGTTCAATTGGCGGGGGCGGACGGTGCCGTCGAGGAAGCGGTGGCTCAAATCTTTCAGGTAAGCGGCCTTTTGCCGGGACAACCCGGCGGCGCGTAAGGTATCCTCCGGCAAGCCCGCCACCCGTTGCGGCGTGGGCGCCTTGCCGTCGAACAGCTTCCGGAAACGGATGTAGATAGTGTCCGCCGCCCGTGTGGAAATCTGCTGGGACACAATGGACCGGCACAGCACCACAAAATAATTCCGGTTGCGCTTCAGGAGAAACGGTCCCACTTCCTGAATCACCCGTGCCATTTTAGGGTCGCGTTCCCGGAAATGTTCGAGGATCCGGCGGCGGGTCGGCAGGGTTTGCGGAAATACGCGGCGGTCAACCATGAGGTCGTCAATCCAGCTGGAGAAATTTGAACCGCTTCAGTTTGGGCGACTGCTTTAACCGTTGCGCCGTGCTGAGCGAGATGCGGTTGTGGTACAGATCGATCGTCACCAGATTGGGCAGGCAATCGCTCTCGGCCAGAAGATCGATCGCCGCCTCATTTAAATCGTTGTGCGGGAGGGTCAGCTTTTCCACCGTCCGCATGAGGTCCGATTCGCACAACGCCTTCAAACCTTCGTTGCCGATCTTGGCCCGGTCGAGATACAACTCGGTCAATTGCCGCAGGTGGGGCGACCGCGCCAGCTCGGCGGCCCCTTCGGGTCCCAATGGATTAGCCTTGAGGTACAGGAAGTTGAGGTTCGCCAGCGTTTCCGACTCCGCCAGAGCCTGCATGGCCTCGGGCCCCAGTTGATTGTGCTGAAGGAACAGCGCGCGCAGATTTTTCAGGTGGGTCGAATCCGCCAGCGCCCGCATGCCCTTGACGGTCAATTTATTTCCGGCGAGTGACAGGGTGTTCAGTTTGTGGAGCACCTGGTTGCCCGCCAGCATTTCCACCCCCGCATCCTCGAAACTGTTCTCATCGAGATAAAGCATCTTGACGGTGCGCAGGCGAGGGTAGGCCATGAGTTCTTCCAACTCTGCCAGGATCACGTCCTTGTCGTTCAATTCCAGTTTGAATTTGGGATCCTCACTGGTTTCGGCACGGGCGAACATGTCGCCCTCATGCACGACCATCGATTCGCTTTCGTCGATATCGGTGATCAGGGTCATGCTGTTGCGCACCAGGCTTTCAAACAGGGAGCCGCTCATGCGTTCACCCAGGATTGTTTTTTAAAATAATCGGTGATTTCATACACCGTTGCGTCCGGCCGTTTTTTCGTGGTGTCGCACACCAGATCGGCGGCGGCGTGGTATTTGTCCTGCCGTTCAGCGAGGACCTTGCGGTGTTCGTCCTCCCAGGACAGCCCTTTCTTGAGCGAAGGGCGCTTGTTGCGGTCCCTCCGCAGGCGGCTGAGCAGGGTATCGATGTGAGCGATCAGCAAAACCACCTTGCCGTCTGCCTTGAGCTTCCGGATATTGCGGTCGTTCAAAACCACCCCGCCGCCGCAATCGATGACGGCGTCCTGGGCCTCGTTCGCCACCTGTTCCACAACGGTGGTTTCGATTTCCCGGAACCGGGCCCACCCCCACATACTGACGATTTCCGGGATGGTGATGCCCACCGCCTCTTCGATCATGGCGTCGAGGCTGTACAGGCGGCGCTTCAGTTGTTTCGACAACAACTTGGCAATCACCGACTTGCCGGTGCCGCGATAACCTAACAATATGATATTCATCAAGAAACTCCTGAAAACCCCGCCGTACTGAACGTTTGGATGGCAGATTATAATGTTTCTATTCGGGATGCAAACGAATCTCCTCCGCCCGGCTGATCTCTCATTATTTATTCCGGCGCGAGGCAAATATGCTACAATTCAAGAAATTTCACCTGTTGCATCCGTTATGTGGCCTTGCCCGGAAAGGGACCTCGTCGTGAATACCAAACCCATTATCTGGATCACCCCTTGGGTCATGGTCTGTTTCCTCAGTACCAGCATTGATGCCCG
>CAYPKH010000172.1:0-4729 GCA_964411245.1 uncultured Nitrospina sp. | reverse complement strand
CCCTCGAAGCCGTGGCCGCCAAACCAGCCCAGTAGTTTTTGCCCGCCGTGGAAGAAAAATACGAGGCCCAGCATGACGCGAAGGATAAGGTGCGTGATCGAATCATCGGTATGAAAAAACGTTTTCAGGAAATTCATAAAGCCTCCTTATTAGAGAAACGAACCCTGACTTTCATTATAAGGGATAATAACAGTCCGCCACCAACCCCGTTGAATAATATTGAACAAACCGGTAGAGCGTGATGCGCATAGCTTTCCGTCATGATATGATTCCCCGGCAAACCGGGGCCCAACGCCTCATGGACGCGATACCGGAATCATCCAATGAAAAAACTTTTCATTATAATAGGGGCGCTGTTTTTAGTGCTGGCGGGTTGCGAACAGGATACGGAGTTTCCGTTGATTCTGCCCCCCGCCGCTGAGCCGTCCTCAAAAATGTACAATGACCGGGGCATCGACCACTACCGTCAGGGAGATTATCAGTCGGCGCTGATCCATTTCGTGCAGGCGCGCACGGCCGACCACACAGCGGGGGAAATCCATTTCAATCTGGCGCTCACCCGCCTGAAGCTGGGCGATGAGGACAAGGCGCAGGCATCGTTCCGGCTGGCCGTCAAACATTCCTACGGCAACCCGCAAATCCTGGAATCGCCGCTCTTGAACCGATATCTGAATCTCAAAAAATAATAAGAATCCCTTGCAGATGCCTGCTCACGACGGGCTGGAAAAATTATAGAACCATTCTCGAGGCTATCCTTTATCCTGAAAGGGTAGAAGTCATGAAGGACAGGGAGCCGTTATATGGATAAAGGAATGAAAATTTTAATCAAACTGTCCGTGATTGGCCTGATTCTGCTGGCGGTCCAGGAGGTGCTGGCTCACGGCATGTCGGAGGCGGACCAACAGGCCATGCTGGATGGCGGTTATCTGCGATACATGTGGCTGGGCGCGACCCATATGTTGACGGGGTACGATCACCTGTTGTTCGTGTTCGGCATCGTGTTTTTCCTGACCACGTTTATGGACGTCGTTAAATACATCACCGCGTTTACCGTGGGCCACAGCATCACCCTCATTTCCGCCACCCTCATGGGCGTCACCGCCAATTATTTTCTGATCGATGCGGTGATCGCGCTCAGCGTTTGCTATATCGGATTTGAAAACACCGGAGGCTTCCGGAAGTATTTCGAAAAATCCCCCAACCTTCTGCTGGCGGTTTTTCTGTTCGGGTTCATCCACGGGTTCGGACTGTCGACGCGCCTGCAACAACTTCCGCTGGGTGACGACGGTTTGATCTGGCGGATTCTTTCCTTCAATCTGGGGATCGAGTTGGGCCAGGTGGGAGCCCTCTGTATTATAGTGGCTTTACTGTTCAAATGGCGGCGGACCCAGTCGTTTCTGCAGATCAGTAACGTGTCCAACAATGGATTGATCGTGGCGGGCGTTCTGCTGTTTCTGATGCAAATGCACGGCTATCTGCATACCATGAATCCTGACGAGTTCGGGTTCCCGGCAGACAATCATTCCCATGCCCACGAAGCCATGGCCACGGAAACCATCTCGCCCGGCAGTGAGTATGGAATACTTTCTGAAAATGAACCCTCGGATTTGCTTTCCCGGTCTAAGTAAAAATGTGGAGTAGATTACCCCTATGAATTCGGAAGAAAAACAGAAATTGAAGCGAAACATTGAGGAAGCCATCGAGGCGCAGAGGACACTGATCGCCAGCCTGTCGGAAACCTCGAAACCGGTCGCGCCGGACAACGCCATCGGCCGCCTCTCGCGCATGGAGGCGCTGAGCGACCGCGCCGTCAGCGAAGCCTCGCTCAATTCAGCGCAGACCAAACTTTCACGTTTGGAAACGGCGCTGGGGAAAGTGGATCAGCCCGATTTCGGCCTCTGCGCCGGTTGCGACAATCCCATCCCGCCGGGCCGCATTTTGCTGATTCCGGAAGCCATCCTCTGCGTGCCCTGCGCCGAAAAGAATTAACCGGCTCCAACCCGATTCTTTTGCTTGATCTGGGACGGATTTTTCTCTACCTTACTCACTTGACTAAAAATTTTAGGCTGGGATCTTTCCCGGCTGGTTTGAGGAGAATTGAATGAAAGCGGAAGATTGTACGTTATTCAGCGGCGGGGCCCAGGGGGCCGAGGCGGGATTCGGCGCGCAGGCCGAGAAAGCCGGAATGGAAGAAATTAATTTTACGTTCGAGGGACACCAGGTCGCTCGACAGCGCGGTCTGCGTCACCTTACCCAGGAGGAATTATTGCATGGTGATGTCAGCCTGTCCTACGTTTCCAAACTGATGCACCGTGCCTACAAACAGGGCCCGCTCCTGAAAAAAGTTCTGCAGAGCATCTGGCACCAGATCAACAGCGCCGAGGAAGTGTTTGTGGTGGGTAAGATTCTGGAGGACGGCACCGTGAAAGGCGGCACCGGCTGGGGCGCGGAGTTCGCCAAGCTCTGCAACAAACCCCTTCATGTATTCGATCAGGATCAGAAGCAGTGGCACTGGTGGAACGGGGACACCTGGCAACAAGGCAATCCCAAAATCCAGAAACGGCACATCGCCGGCACCGGCACCCGTTTCCTCAACGACGCCGGCAAACAGGCCATCGCCGACCTGTTCAAAAATTCGTTTAAATGAAAAGTGAAATCCTACATTTACCTTAGCCCTATGGTCCCTCCCGGCTTGGCCAGCCGCCTCCATTCCCCTGTTCCGTTTGGACCTAACCTGATTTGACCCTTCCTGAATAAGCCCTTACACTAAAAGTATTATCCCATTGCATCGAGTCCCTTGTGGATTTTGACAACTCGGCGGGCCGGTTTGCGCCTTACGCGGGAAAGGTTCTATGAAAACAGACACACAATCCATGGCCCAGGAGTTGATCCAAGATATTGTCGCCAATATTGAAACCGTGATCCGCGGGCAGACAAACTCCATTCAGAAATTGCTGGTTGCTTTGATCAGCGGCGGCCATGTCCTGCTGGAGGACAATCCCGGCACCGGCAAAACCACCCTGGCCAAAGCCTTGGCGCTATCCATCGACGCCAAATTCACGCGACTGCAATTTACTCCGGACCTTCTGCCGTCAGACATCACCGGCGTTTCGGTGTTCGATCAGAGCGATCAGAAATTTCATCTCCATGAGGGGCCGGTCTTTACCCATATTCTTCTGGCGGATGAGATCAACCGTGCCTCGCCACGGACGCAATCCGCTTTACTGGAAGCGATGGCGGAGGGGAGTGTGACCATTGAGGGAACGATGCGCAGCCTGGGGGATTTGTTTTTCGTTATCGCCACCCAGAACCCGGTTGAAAGCGCCGGCACGTATCCTTTGCCGGAAGCGCAAATGGACCGGTTCGGTTTTCATTTCGGCCTGGGCTATGTTTCGCCGGAAGAGGAGGCCAGAATTCTAGGAGATCAAATCGAACAACATCCTCTGGAAAATATAAAGACCTGCGTTTCATTCAACCAGGTTCTGGATCTCAAACAACAGGCCAGGCAGGTACGGGTGAGCGATGACATCAAACGTTATATCGTTGAGTTGATTTCCGCCACGCGCGGCGCCGAAGGGGTTCTGATGGGCGCCAGCCCCCGTGCTTCGCTGATGTTGATGAAGGCGGCGCAGGCGATGGCCTTGATCGAAGGCAGGGATTATGTAACGCCCGACCACATGCAGGAACTCGCCGTATCGACGGTGGCGCATCGGTTGGTCATGGATGCCCAGGCGAAGTATTCCGGCGTTACTGCAGTGGCAGCCGTCGAGACTATTTTAAAAACCGTACCCGCCCCCGCCTGAGGACAACGGTCCCACTCAGGCAGAATGAAGTAGGTGTTATGTTCGACCGCATGCAGTACCGTTTCATGTACGCATATTATGGGTTCGTCGGATGGGTGAAGTCCCGATTCACTCCGGCCGGAAAACTGATCCTGCTGGGGTTGATGGCGGCCGGATCGCTGGCCTGGACCCCCAACAAAACCCTCGCCTACCAGATCGCCCCATTCCTGTTCCTGCTTTTTGTGTTTGCATTCGCCTGCAGTTACTTTTTTTCTGTCCGGATTCGGGTGCAACGCCGCCTTCCCCGGATGGCCACCGTCGGGACACCGGTTTCCTACAAATGTTTCATTGAAAACCAGACCGAAAAAATTCAAAGCGGATTGGCCCTGGTCGAAAAATTCAAGGATACCAAACCCTCGTTTGAACAATTCAAGCTTCTGACTCTACCTCCACAAATCGGCAGAAAAAAAATCCGGCGGATCATGGAGCAAGACACGATACGCATTCGGTCTTTTAAGGAAGCCCACGTGTCGGTCCAGGATCAAATACTACCCGACCTGCCACCGCACAAAAAACTGGAAATCGAAAATACCTTCACGCCCTTGAAAAGAGGTTACCTCCGGTTGACCGGCATGGACATCGTCCGCCCGGACCCGCTGGGTTTGTACCGTTCCACCGTCACCGTACCGTGCGTGGAATCGCTTTTAGTGATTCCAAAAATGTATCCAACTCGGGTCCTGCGATTGGCCGGTAGCCGCAAACACAATCAGAAAGGCGTCGCTCTGGCCTCCCACATCGGCGACTCCGAGGAATTTGTTTCGCTGAGAGGTTACCGGCCGGGCGACCCCCTGCGTACGATTCACTGGAAGAGCTGGGCCAAGTTGGGACAACCGGTGGTCAAGCAGTATCAGGATGAATATTTTTCACGGTATGCGCTCATTTTGGAC
>CAYPKH010000171.1:0-4792 GCA_964411245.1 uncultured Nitrospina sp. | reverse complement strand
GACCCCTCCTTTTCATTGTTGGCAATTTGCAGATAATTTGCAGATATCTTAATTTTAGAAATAATCTTGTAGGTGATAAATACTTCAAGCATAATCTTTTGCAAGTATAGAGGTTTATTAAGGAGCCGGCATAAGCCGGGAAGGTTAATGTTAAAATGTTTCCGGCCTCTCACGCCGACTACACCCCAACCTAAATTCATGAAAAAACCACCCCAGGCTACACCCAGGGTGGCAGTTAAAATTTGGCAACACTTTGGCAACGGTATCCGTAAGCCAAGGCGTTGATTTGTAGGACAAAAAGCGTTCCGGCCCGATCAGCGGACTCGAATCGCTGGCGAACCTGGTTGCGATCGGACATTTTCTGGACCGGCGGCCGGCGCTCCCGGACCGGCGCATCGATCAATTAAAATCGCGCTTGATCGACCGGGATGCCGTACCATTGCCCCTGGAGCCCGGAAAACCCTGGCAGATCGGCGAGGTGCGCCTGACCCTGCTCCATCCCACGGCGGATTTCATCGCTCAGGAACCGCCTGCCGCCCACCCGAGGATCGGCAACGATTTGTCGATGGTCTGGAAAATCGAATACGGAGCGTTCAGCATGCTGTTGACGGGAGACATCACCGAAAAAGCCGAGCGGTACCTGGTGGCGCACAACGCCCCTCTCAAAGCGTCGGTCCTCAAAGCCCCGCACCACGGCAGCCGCACTTCCAGTCACCCGGACTTCCTCCGGGCGGTGGGCGCGCGGGACGTCATTGTCTCCAGCGGACGGTTCAATGTGTTCCATCACCCGCATCCCAATATTGTGGAACGCTACCGCCGGGCAGGAGCCACCCTGTGGCGGACCGACC
Organism: uncultured Nitrospina sp.; assembly: GCA_964411245.1. Classification (GTDB taxonomy): domain Bacteria; phylum Nitrospinota; class Nitrospinia; order Nitrospinales; family Nitrospinaceae; genus SZUA-226. The sequence goes on along the minus strand of CAYPKH010000171.1, from coordinate 3,944 downwards.
TGCAGGGCGCCATCCGCATCACCACCAACGGCACCGATACCCGCATCACCCACCATAAGGATTTGTAAAGCAAGGACTTGGGATATTTCCAAGGCTGTATGCCGCCATTTTTATGATTTTATTTACACTCACTGTTTTTCTTTTCAAACAAACCTGTTATCCTTTGATATATGCTGACTATCACCATTTTTTAAGGAGGACGATTGTCCAAAACTGCCAAAACTTACTTAATTTATGCAGGCCTCGGGCTGATTCCCCTGTTTCTGGACTTCATCCTGCCCCCGCAGATTGACGACAACCTCGTCAATGCCTTAACGCGCTTTTTCCCCTACCCCCTGTACATGGGAATTGCCTTGGTGGGTTTCCTGTGTTTTAAGCTGAACCAAAACCGCATCCTGTTCTCCGTCCTGTTACTCATGGGAATATGCTTCCTCCTGTTCAATCCCCTTACGCTCAGCTCCCTGGATATAGGGGCGAAGGGTCTTTATTATGTGGTGGCCATGTCTTATCCCCTGACGCTGGCCATAATGTTCAGCATTCGTGAAACCCGGCCCATGGATCTTCCGAATTTCGGCCGATTGCTCTCGTCACTGATTCCTTTTATCGTCTTGGGTTACCTTGTGGCCCGGGATGTTCCTTTATTCAGCAAGATCGCTTTTTTCAAATTTTTACCGGTAAAGGGATTTTTGCTCCCGCAATTGGCGCTGGTTTCCCTGGCAATCTTCGGAGTCGTGATCCTTTTGCAAAGGGATCGTATCGTCAAACCTTTTGTCAGAGTGCTCGGGATCACCATGATCCCGTTGATGGGCGCGATCTGGGCCGGTTTGAGTTTGATCGAACCCATTTTGAAAAAAAACAAGGGAGCCGCCCTGCAACTGGCGGTGGAGTCCTCCTTTCCCTCTCTGTCGATAGTGGTGGCCTTTACGATTATCTGCGCCATCCTGCTGCATGCCATTTTTAGAACTTACTGGCACAGGGTTTATGTCGATGAATTGACGGATATCCCCAACCGGCGGGCCCTGGACGAACACCTCGCAACTTTATCCGGGGAATACGCCATCGCCATGATGGATATCGACCATTTCAAGGATTTTAACGATACCTATGGCCACGACGAGGGGGACAACGTGCTGAGGCTGGTGGGCCAGCTATTGAACGAAGAGTTGGGGGATAAGGTCTACCGCTACGGCGGCGAGGAGTTCTGCGCGGTGTTCAAGGGAGTCTCGGGAGAAGACGCCTTCATGTATGCTAACAAGGTGCGCCGGAAACTGGAGGAGCGGGATTTTTACATCCGCAGACCCAATTCCAAGCGAGAGCACACCTCACCCGCTGACCGGAAAAAGAAAAAAAAGAAGCGGAATGGTAAAAAAGCCAAGGTCACCATCAGCATCGGCCTCGCCAGCCCGGATAAAAAATCCAAAACCCCTGATGAAGTGATCAGACTGTCCGACCTGGCCCTGTACCAGGCCAAGAAAAAAGGGCGCAACCGCGTGGTGGTCTGGGAAATCGATAACAAAAAGTCCTCCACCGCGGTCTGATCCCGCCTCCCGCGGTCCCCGTTTTTCCATTGAGACCTCTCCCGAAATTTGATATAAACAATATTTTCCAAATCCATACTTTGAGGATGTTTCATGGCCACACTTGAACAATTGAAGACCCATATTTCCACCACCCGAACCAAGCTGGAAGAGGCTCAGAAGAAAGCGGGCGACGCCAAGTACGATCCCGACGTCCGCAAAGTCAAGAAAAAATACAAACGGTTGACCCGCAAGGCGGGGAAGATCGTTTATATGGAAAAGAAAAAAGAGGAAAAGGGGAAAAAGAAAAAAGGCGGCGAATAATTTTTTCGCCGTGTCTTTTATTTCCCTCCCGACTCCGTCATGTCTTCCGATTCCTTTGATATTGAAAAGATCGCCCTGCTGGCCCGCCTGAAGCTCACCGCAGAGGAACAAACGCGGCTAGACCGCCAGTTCGAAAGCATTCTCGATCACATCGATCAGTTGAACCAACTCGACACGGAGAACGTGGAACCGACGTCCCACATCCTGCCGCTCCAGAACGTGTTCCGCAAAGACGAAGTGAAGCTCGTCTTTGGGGACGGGAGATACCTGCCGCTCGCCCCCCGGCAGGACAAGGACCACTACGAAGTCCCGAAGATCATCTGACATGCATCAGCCCACCATCACCCAGGCCCGGCATCAGCTCAAAGATAAAAAATATTCGGCGGTGGAACTGCTGGACGCGGTCTACAAACGCATCGATGCGATGGACGGCAAGGTGAAGGCCTATATCCACCTGACGCGCGACATCGCGCATCAGCAGGCGAAGGAGGCGGATCAAAAAATCGCCGCCGGGGAAGACGCGCCGTTGTTGGGCGTGCCGATCGCGCTCAAGGATCTGATCTGCATGAAAGACACGCGCACCACCTGCGCATCCCACATTCTTGAAAATTTCGTCTCGCCCTACGACGCGACGGTCGTCCAGCGATTGAAAGACGCCGGGGCGGTGCTGATCGGCAAGACCAACATGGACGAGTTCGCCATGGGGTCGTCCAACGAGAACTCGTATTTTCACGTCACCCACAACCCGTGGGATTTGAACCGCGTACCCGGCGGCTCCAGCGGCGGCTCCGGCGCGGCGGTGGCGGCCAATGAATGCATGGCCGCACTGGGAAGCGATACCGGCGGCTCCATCCGCCAACCGGCGGCGTTCTGCGGCATCACCGGACTCAAACCGACCTACGGACGGGTGTCGCGGTTCGGACTGGTGGCGTTCGCCTCGTCGTTCGACCAGATCGGCCCGATGACCAAAACCGCGGAAGACGCGGCGGTCTTGATGAACGTCATCGGCGGGCACGATCCTATGGACTCCACCTCCGCCGACGTGCCGCTCCCGGACTTCACCGCGGCGCTGTCGAAAGACGTCAAGGGACTCAGGATGGGCATCCCGAAAGAATATTTCGCAAAAGGGTTGGACGCGGACGTCGAAAAGGCGGTGCGGGAAGCGATTAAAACGCTGGAGTCGATGGGCATGCAGACGGTCGAGGTGTCCCTGCCGCACACCGAGTACGCCGTGGCGGCGTATTACATTCTCGCCTGCGCCGAGGCCAGTGCCAACCTGTCGCGCTACGACGGCGTCAAGTACGGCCACCGGTCGGAGCAGGCGGACAACCTGATGGATTTGTACACCAATACCCGCGAGGAAGGATTCGGCGAGGAAGTCAAGCGGCGGATTTTGCTCGGCACGTTCGTGCTCAGCTCCGGTTATTACGACGCCTATTATCTGAAGGGACAGAAAGTGCGGACGCTGATCAAACGGGATTTTGAGGAAGCATTCAGGAAATGCGATTTGATGGTGGGCCCGGTCGCGCCGGTGCCGGCGTTCAAGCAGGGCGAGAAGCTGGGCGATCCCCTGCAGATGTATCTGTCGGACATCTTCACCATCTCCGCCAACCTGGCGGGGATTCCAGCCATGTCGATCCCCTGCGGTCAATCGAAAAACAATTTACCCATCGGCCTGCAGTTGATGGGCAAACCCTTCGATGAAGAAACGCTTTTAAACATCGCCCACCAATTCCAGAAAACCACCGACCACCACCTCCAGCACCCGACGCTTTAAATCGAGAAAAATCTGCGCGATAAAAGAGAATTTTGTAGTTGCCCAATTTATTGGGCTAACTTTAACAACCGCTCGATGAATCGAGCAACTACAAAAAAATGCATCCCTCACCCTGCCCGTCACCCTCTGGGTGCTCCCCAAAGGGGACCGGCGTAGCGCCACGGATAAATTTAAAATCTTATTTATTTTGCGCCCAGGGTTCATCGTTGGCAGTGAACTGTCAGCAAGTTCCCCCTCCTGGCAGGCGGCGGGGGATTAATTCGTCGACGAACAAGTCTAAGTAATGGGGCTCAGCGTCTGACAGTTGCGGCGGGACCAGAACGTTT
>CAYPKH010000170.1:0-4810 GCA_964411245.1 uncultured Nitrospina sp. | reverse complement strand
TTTCGATTTTGCGGGGTTTCGGCGCGTCGACGAAGGTTGGGACTTTTTGCGGCTCCGGCTTCTTTTCCGGCGGCAGATAGCTGATCTTCACCGGCGGAAATTTTTTCTCGGTTTTCTTTTCGTCGGGCATCAGGCCCTGGCCCAACATGACGGTGACATGCAGGCACAGGGAAATCATCACGAACTTTTTCAGCCTGGGTGCTTCCAGAATTTCAAACGGACTTTCCGACATAACCTCGAACCCTTGAGCCCCGCCCACACGGGGCCTCTAAACAATGACTCATCCCTCATAGAGGGCAGGGCGGCAAGGCCCACATTCACTATAGCATCCCGCCCACCGGACTCCAGAAAAAACTCGACACCCGGCCGGAGCAGGAAAAAACTTTAAATTCAGCCTTGTTAGGATGAGTCTCAAGCGGATATGCGGGCAAACCGCTTTGATTTTTCCGAATACCAGCGATACGCCGTTTCGATTTGCGGAGTGTGCAGGTTGGGGGTGTCGTAGCGCCCCGCCTCATCAAAGGGGACATAGTGCATTTCCAGTGAGCGGTATAGCCCGTTGAGATAACCCTGGAAATCGGCGTACATCGGAATAATTTTTTTCAGTTTGGGCATGGCCTGTTGCCGGAATCGTACCAGTTCCTTGCCGAACGGATGAATGGCCGATAGACCGGCTTCACCCTGCCGCTCTTCCGCGAGATGGACCAGCGATTCGAAATCCTCCCAATCCTCCAGCGCGTCGACGTCGGAAACGAAGGCGGGATCGTCGTTGAACTTGGCGAGAAACGGCGTGTCCAGAAGAATGGAGGCTCCCTGGTTGAAGTTGTTGAGATGCGCCCCGAACTTGTACTGATCGTCCAGGCGGAATTGTTTTAAATCCGAATCGAAATGACGGAAGTGTTTCGCGAGCACAGGCAACAGCCTCAGCATCCGTGCCGGCGACCGCAGGGCCTTGCTTAACCCCGCGTTGAGGATTTTGCCGTCCTTCCGGGTCTGGTGCAACAGCTCGATGATATCGTCTTCGATGGCCGACAAATTGATGGGGTAGACGTTGGGCTCCTTCACGTCGTGCAGTTGTTTGGCCTTTTCCGGGATCACCCGGTAATGATAATTGCGCGCCACGAATTCGCTGGCAGGGTTCTCCTGGAAAAGCGGGAACATGGCCTGGCGCGAGTTCAACCAGAGGATCAGGTTATGGCGCTTCAGGTCCGGGTCCCGCAACACCCCTTCCAGATCGTACATAAAAGGCAAATCGCCCGGCTGGAACAGCACCAGTTCGTTGGATGCCAGAGACAGTTGGTTGCGTCCCAGTATGAGGGTGTTGATCAGCAACAGATTGTCCGGGTCTTCATGAACGAACAGCACCTTTTTGCCGCGGGTGTCGACCACATCCAGAAAATATTCCAGGATGATCTTCACCTCGTACGAACCCACCACGACGATTTCCTTCAGGCTCGACATCAGCAGGTTGCCGAGGGCGTAACACATGATGGGAATGCCGCCGACCGGGAACAGGAACTTGAGGCGGTCGATGCGGTCCCCCTCGGCGCGCAGAATCAAGTGGCTGACGCCCTTTTTCATCTGTGCGATTTCCCGCCGCGCCTTCTCCACCGCGAACTTGTCCGCCAGGCTCCGGCTCTCATACCGGTTGTGGCTGAAGCTGACGATGCATTTGTCGATGAACGGTTTGTTATTAATCTTGAACATGGCGTGTAGCGATGAACCCTCTGCTGTGGTCCCTGAACCGGGATTTTCCGCGTGGTCTCCCGAACATTTAAAACCTTTTAAGTTATTGTAATTAAAAAACTAATCCCAGTCCCACTAATTTTTATTTGAAATCAAGGGGTTAGTCGATACGCAAGGGAGGCCAACCCGGCTTCGCGCTTTCGGACACTGCTTGAAACCATTCAATTTTTGGGTCTTGCGGGGATTCGGGCCGACCTCTAAATCTGCGAAATGACTTGATTTATTGCGATTATTATTCATACAATTAATAAACAATTCCCCGCAAAGGTGACCGATGGGAGACCCGACCCATATTATAGAACTGATCGATCAAATGCTGGAAGAAACCGCCGACCGGCCGGACCTCCAGGAGAAAATATTCGATCTGCGGGATGCCCTGCTGCAGGCCCAGCAGTCCGCCCAACAGTATAATCTCAAAATCAAGACGTTGGAAGAAACCATCCGCCAGCTCAAACTGCCGGCGCATCGTATCGGGACCATCCTCGGCAAAGGCCAGGATAATCTTTACCGCCTGAACGTCGGCGGAACGGAATACCAGGCGGCGGTCTCCCCCGAAATTCTCGAAAACGATTCCCTGAACGTCGGCGACCAGGTTGCGGTCAACGAGGGCTTTGTCGCCATCGCCAAACTGCCGCGGCCGGAGCGCGGTCCGATTGCCCACATCGTATCCCGCCTGGACGACGGCCATTGGATGGTCGGCGGCGGCACCAACACTTCCGATGCCATGGTGATCCCCTGCGCCGATTTGGAGCAGGAAACCTTCAAGGAAGGGGACGAAGTGATTCTCGATCCCACCCAGAAGGTCATCATGAAACGCCTCCCCAAACGCCAGTCCAAAACGCTGGTGGAGGACGATTACGTACCGGTCACCTGGGAGCAGGTCGGCGGCCAGGAAAAAGTCATCGAAGAAGTCCGCAAGGTCATCGAATACCCCATCCTGCACGAAGAGATTCTCAACAAAATGGAATACCGGATGCCCAAAGGATTCCTCTTTTACGGCCCGCCGGGTTGCGGTAAAACCCTGATCGGCAAGGCCATCCTGTCCGACGTGGTGTCCCAGCTCAAGTCCAAGGACGTAGCCAGCCAAAACCTGGAAGGCCGCTTCATTCACGTCAAAGGTCCGGAAATTCTGAATATGTGGCTCGGCGAGTCGGAGCGCAAGGTCCGCGAAATTTTCAAACGGGCGCGCGAGTATAAGGAAAAGGGCAAGTTGCCTTTCATCTTCATCGACGAAGCCGAATCGGTGCTCGGTACGCGGCAGGCCCTGCGCGTCAACAACATTTCCAACACCCTGGTTCCGATGTTTTGCGCGGAGATGGACGGCATCCATTCGGCCCGCGAAATGGTGGTGATCCTGGCGACCAACCGGCCCGATCTGATCGACCCCGCAATTCTGCGCCCGGGGCGCATCGACCGCAAGATCAAAGTGGGCCGGCCCAACCGGAAAGATTGCGAAGCGATTTTGAAAGTGTACCTCAAACCGGAACTCCCGATCGAAAGCGACCGGCTGGACGACCTGATCCACCCGTTCCTCGATCATCTGTTTAAGAAAACTCCAGAGCAGGAGTCGCTGGTGCTGACCCTTCGAAACGGCGAGTTTCAGAAACTGTATTGGAAGGATTTCATTTCCGGCGCTGTTCTCGAGGGCATCGTCCTGCGCGCCAAGGAGCGCGCCATCGAACGCGCCATCGCCGGAGAGAAACTGCAGATCAAAGTGGACGACCTGATGCATGCCCTGAAAAACGAGTTCACCGAAAACAGCATTCTGCCGACCGACTCTAATATGGAAGACTGGCTCCAACTGCTCGACTTCGATCCCAAGAAGGTGGCACGGGTTCGGCGGCCCAGCGATTCCGATCAGGCCGCCTCCGACACCCTCAGCCGGTCGATCATATGAGCGATATCGTCCCTTTGCTGGGCATCGAAACGGAATACGGCATCGTCCGCGAAGACCAGGAGGAATCGGACCCGGTCGAAGAGTCCATGCAGCTTCTGGCGCGTTGCGAACTGAAAAGCGTGTTTCGCGCCTGGGCCTACAACCGCGAATCTACGCACCTCGACATGCGCGGGTTTCGGGTTTCACGCCTGGCGCAGGATGAAGAGGAAGACGAGTTTTGCGAACAGGACCGCAAACGGCCCTATTCGTACTGGGAGATGAAAAGCGACCGGGTGCTGACCAACGGTGCGCGTTTTTACAACGACCACACGCACCCGGAATACAGCACGCCCGAATGCCGGACGGTGTTCGACCTGGTCACGCACGATCTGGCCGGAGAAAAAATCGTCGGCGAATGCGTTCGCCTCCGTAACCGGGATTTGGGCGGCGACGTTTTACAGTTGTTTAAAAACAACACCGACTATAGCGGACACAGTTACGGCACGCATGACAATTACCTAATTCCGCGCAAACTGCCGTTCGAGGTCTGGGTCCGGCATCTGGTGCCGTTTCTGGTGACGCGGCAGTTGTACGCGGGAGCCGGAAAAGTCGGCGCGGAACGAAAAAACGAAGACGGGTTCACCGGTCTCCAGTTGGCGCAACGCGCCGATTTCATCGACAGCGTGCTCAGCATCGAGACGATGACCCAGCGGCCCATCATCAATACCCGGGACGAGCCGCACGCGACGCAGGATTACCGGCGTCTGCATCTGATTCTGGGCGACGCCAACATGTCGCCCTACGCCACCGCATTGAAGGTGGGCACCACCCGGCTGGTGTTGACGCTGATCGGCGCGCAGAAACTGGACGCGCCGTTTGAACTGGCGGAACCGGTGGCCGACGTTCAGCGCGTGTCGCGGGATATCACCGGTACGACGCCGTTGCATTTGCAATCGGGGAAGACCGTCACCCCGCTGGAAATCCAGGAATGGTATCTCGAGCAGGCGCTCAAGCATTCCGGGCGGTTCGGCGAAACGGAAGAATGGAACTGGGTCACCCGTGAGTGGGGCCGGACGTTGAACGACCACCGGCATCACCCGGAACGGCTGGCCGACCGCATCGACTGGGCGATCAAGCAGAACCTGTTCAAGGATTTTATCGAGGCCGAGGGGGTAGGCTGGGACGACC
>CAYPKH010000169.1:0-4869 GCA_964411245.1 uncultured Nitrospina sp. | reverse complement strand
GCATGAGGTGCTGTTCATCGCCGACTCCATGATGGGCCAGGAAGCGGTGAACGTGGCCAAGGCGTTTCACGACGCGGTGGGCATCGACGGCGTGGTGCTGACGAAGATGGACGGGGACGCGCGCGGCGGTGCGGCGTTGTCGATCAAATCCGTCACTGGCCGGCCCATCAAGTACATCGGCACCGGCGAGAAACTGGACGCCCTCGAGCCGTTTCATCCCGACCGCATCGTGTCGCGCATACTTGGCATGGGCGACGTGATGACCCTGGCCGACAAGGCCCAGGACACCTTCGAGCAGGAACAGCAGGAAGCGCTCGAAAAGAAATTAAAGAAGAATGCGTTCGACCTGGAGGATTTTCGTGATCAGCTCAGGCAGGTGCGCAAGATGGGATCGATCCAGGATCTGCTGGGCATGATGCCCGGCGCGGGCAAGTTGATGAAGGGCATCAAGGTGGACGACGGCGCGTTTGTCCGCATCGAAGCCATCATCAATTCGATGACGCCGCACGAGCGGTCGCGCCACAACGTCATCAACGGCAGCCGCAAAAAACGCATCGCTTCTGGCAGCGGCACCACCGTCAGCGAAATCAACAAACTGTTGAAGCAGTTTTCGCAGATGAAGAAAATGATGAAAAAAATGTCCTCCGGCGGTTTCCGGGGTTTCAATCTGGGAAGCCTGATGGGAGGACGAGGGGGCATGAACCCCTTTTAAACCGGATGACGCCTTTTTAATTGAAATTATTTTTTTTCATAACCACAGGAGGAAACATTGGCAGTAGTGATTCGATTGAGTAGACGAGGAGCAAAAAAGAAGCCCTTCTATAGGGTAGTTGCGACCGATTCACGATCTCCGAGAGACGGCAAGTTTCTTGAAATGTTGGGCACCTATGACCCGATGAAAGCTGAGGATCAATTTAAAATTGACGCGGAAAAAGTGCAGAGCTGGATCAAGAAAGGCGCTTTGCCTTCCAGGACCGTGTCATCGCTTCTGAAAAAAGCCGGAGTTGCCTTATAAGGTATTAAGGAAGGACGTCATTTTGATCTTCCTGTCTCGAAGCTGATCGTTGTAAAGGAGTTGCGCCCGGCGAGGATTCCACGTCGGGTCTACAGTGGATCTGAGAGGTATCGGGCATGAAAGATCTTATCATTGTCATCGCGAAAGCATTGGTGGATTTTCCGGATCAGGTGGAGATCAGGGAAGTGGTGGGTGAGAAAACCACGGTTCTGGAATTGAGGGTGGCTAAGGAAGACCTGGGCAAAGTGATCGGCAAACAGGGCAAAACCGCCCGGGCCATGCGCACCATTTTAAACGCCAACGCGACCAAGTTGAAGAAACGGGCGGTTTTGGAAATTATTGAATGATTCATGGATTGGGTTCCGGTTGGTGACATTACGAAAACCCATGGGTTGAAGGGAGAAGTCAAACTCAAACCTTCAGTGACCGACCCGAATTTGGTTCAAGGACCCCATCGTGCCCGGATTGTGGGAGACGACGCGGGGCCTGCCGAAACGATTCTGGAGAAAGTCCGCGGACAGGGCGGACGGTGGATCGTCAAGTTCAAGGATTGTAAAACGGTTGAACAGGCGCAAACCCTGGTGGGGAAGACTCTCGAAATTTTTGCCGAGGATTTTCCACCGTTGCCGGACAAAGAGTATTACTGGTTTCAGATCGAAGGCCTGAAGGTCTTCGATGAAGAGGGCCGGTATTACGGAGCCGTTACCGAAATCATTTCCACCGGCAGTAACGACGTGTATGTGGTTCAGGATGGCGATAAGGAACTCCTGCTTCCGATGATTGACTCCGTGGTCAAGTCCATTGACCTTAAGGAGAACAAACTCATCTTTCATATCATCGAGGGATTGCTTGAAGACCATCCGGTTTGACATTATTTCTATTTTCCCCGGGATGTTTGAGTCCCCGTTTCGTGAAAGCCTGTTGAGCAAGGCGCAGGAAAACGGCATCGTCGAAATCCGCACGCACGATCTTCGCGACTACACGCTGAACAAGCACGGGCGCGTGGATGATGCGCCGTTCGGCGGCGGGGTGGGGATGGTGATGAACATCGAGCCCATCGACCGCGCTCTGGAAGCCGTTAAAAAAGATCGTCCCAAGGCGTACTGTATTCTGTTGTCGCCCGGGGGTTACCGTTTCGACCAGAAAAAGGCCTGGGAGCTTTCCCGCAAGGATGAAATCATCCTCGTTTGCGGACGCTACGAAGGGGTGGACGAGCGGGTTTCCGAACTGGTCGACGAAGAGTTGTCCATCGGCGACTATGTATTGAACGGCGGCGAAGTGCCCGCCATGGTGATTGTGGAAACCGTGGCCCGGCTGGTGCCCGGCGTGGTGGGCGACGAGCAGTCTTTGGCCGAGGAATCCTTCGCTTCCCAAATGCTGGAGTACCCGCAGTACACACGCCCGCGGGATTACAAGGGGTTCCAGGTGCCGGACGTTCTGGTGTCCGGCGACCACAAGCAAATCGAAGAATGGAAGCGGCAGGCGGCGCTCCGGAAAACGGCCAAACACCGTCCCGATCTTTACCGCAATATTCCACCGGACGGTTCCGAATAAACAACTGGATGACGGCACAGTTTGACCGAATCGGTTCATAGTCATATCGATATCGCGCTGGTGCATTTCCCGGTTTACAACAAATCGGGAGAGATCGTCACCTCGTCGGTGACCACCCTGGACGTGCATGACATCTCGCGGATCGGCCGAACGTTTAACGTCGGCATGTTTTATGTCGTCACGCCCCTGGAGACCCAGCAGAAGCTGGTCCGCCGCATGATGGACCATTGGCTGGAGGGTCACGGGTCGGAATACAATCCCACCCGCAAGCAGGCCCTGCTCAATACCCGCGTGGTGAACGTGCTGGACGATGCGGTGGCGGACATCACCCGGCGCCGGGGAAAGCGGCCGCGGACGATTATTCCGGACGCCAAGCGGTTTCCGCAGAGCCGGTCCTACCGGGAAGTGCGCGAGGCGTTGAAGAACGATCATCCCCACCTGCTGGTGTTCGGGACCGGTTGGGGATTGGAAAAAGGCATAGTGGAACGGGCCGATATCGTGCTGGACCCGATCGAAGGACTGAACGGCTACAATCACCTGCCGGTCCGGGCGGCCATTGCGATCATCCTCGACCGCCTGCTGGGAGGGGGGATGGGGGCCGAATAATTTGTTTGTGAGTTTGCGTGGAAACTGGTATGATCCGCGCTTTTGAGTCGAAGGAGACGGGTTTCATGAATTTAGTCGATCAGATTGAACAAAAGGAAATGAAGGAAAAAACCCCCGAAGTGCGTATTGGGGATACCGCGCGGGTACACTTTCGCATCGTCGAGGGAGAGAAGGAGCGCATTCAGGTGGTGGAAGGCGTCGTGATAAAAATGCGCGGCAGTCAGAACCGCAAAACCATCACTGTGAGAAAAGTATCGTTCGGCGTCGGCGTCGAGCGAATCTTCCCTCTGCATTCCCCGCGGGTGGAAAAAGTGGAAATCGTCAAACACGCCAAGGTCCGCCGGGCCAAGCTGTACTACCTGCGGGAACTGCGCGGCAAAGCGGCGCGTTTGAAAGAAATCCGGCCCCAGAGGGCCAAGGGCAAATCCAAAGCATCCAAAAAGAAAACCTAAGCATAGAACGCAGGCTAATGCCGGTTTCGAATACCCATTCCCCCCAAAGCCCTTTGCATAACTCTGCCACCCTTCGATAGGCTAAGGCTGACAGGATAAAAAATTAGCTCCGGCGCTTCGCCGGTCCCGTTTCGGCGGCACCCGTTTTCTCAACCGGCCTCGCTATCGAGGCCGGTTTTTTTATGGGTTGAATGGGGTCCCGGGTGCGGGCGCCGTCTCTGACGAGGGCCGGGCCGGCGGCGGTGATAAGAGGTTGGGTTTCGGCATCAGTTTCCTGCGGCTCAACAGATAAAGAATGGATCGTCCCAGCCCGTGTTTGAGCGGATTCGCCTGGTACGCCCGGTTCGCTTTCGGCAGAAGCCGGCGAAGGTCCTCCAGGCGCCGGGGGTCGATGGGATGGATGAACAACATTTCCGGTACCCGCGATCCTCTTTTCATTTGGTGGATTCGGCTCCAGAACCGCACCGTTTCCATAGGATCATATCCCGCCTGCACCATCAAATTCATTCCCAGGTCGTCCGCCTCGAATTCATGGCTCTGACTGAAAGGCATCGACCGATCCCGGCCGACCCCCAACGCCGCCATGATTTCATTTTTATTTCTGGAGTTTAAAAGGCCGGCGGGAGTGGCCGCTCCTCTTCCCGAATTATGGAAAGACCGCGGCAGGCGCTCCGCCCCATGACGGGCCACGACGTGCGCGATCTGATGGCTCATCACCGCCGCCAGTCCCGCCTCGTTGGCGCACACCGGAAGAATGCCGGTGGTGACCGCCACCTTGCCGCCGGGCAGGGCGAAGGCGTTTCGCTCGTTCGATTCGATCAGCGCAAACTCCCAGTTCAGGTGCGGCATGGGAGACACCGCCGCCAATTGCCCGCCCACCCGGTTTAAAATATCGAGCAACTGCGGGTCCTGCGATAATCGTTCATGTTTCAGGATTTGCCGGTAGGCCTCCTCACCCAGAGCCGTTTCCTGATAGAGAGGCATCGTGATCTCAGGCCGGGGTGGTGGGACCGGGAACCTGGTGCAACCCAAAAGGAGAGAGAAAATCAAAACCGCTGGAATCCAACGCTTTGGCAACATGAATTGATTATAGAATTCGCCACCTTACTTTTCAACGGCCACTTTTGTATTGCCAGTCTCCGGCGAATCACTTATCATCGGCGCGAAGGAGCGGGCGATGCAGGACCACGAAAGGGAAGCGGAACATTCCGGATACCGTTCAGTGGCGGGAGTGGACGAAGC
>CAYPKH010000168.1:3594-4885 GCA_964411245.1 uncultured Nitrospina sp. | reverse complement strand
CAGGGTGCGGTCGGTGGAGTTATCGTCGACCACGATCACTTCGAAATCGGGGTAGTCCTGATTCAGCAGGGAAACGAGGCAGGCTTCCAGATCGCGCTCCTCGTTGCGGGCCGGGACACAAACGGAGACCCGGGGCGATTCGGACAAGTGTCCCGCCGCCGGCTGGATTTTGACCAGAAAATGCGCATTGACCGCCAGATAAACGACCACCGCCACGATCAGGCAAAACTGTAAAATTGAAAGAAAAACCAGCACGCCACGTCCCGGTTATGAATGGATGTCCAGCACGGGGAACCCGGCCATTTGAATATCAAAAATTTCCATGTTAATCTGGGCAGGTTGTTTTCTGGAGACGAGGACCCGCCTCCTGAAGAAATTAACCCATTTTATTTCAATATGTTATAATCAATCTCCGAACGATTCCCAAGCCGGTATTGGGACACACTATAGCAAGTCCCTGGTCCGTCAAACAGTTATAAATTCAACCCCACTTAAAGTTTTTTGCATGAGTCCTCATCAGCCCCACTCCCCCATTCGGATCCTCATTATTATTCTGCTTCTGATCACGTTCGGCTGCACCATGTTATGGACTTCGCCCGCCGAGGCCTTGTGCATCAAAGAGCGCCGGGCCAATCTGCGCAAGGGTCCCGGACTGAACTACGACAAACTGTGGGAAGTCTTCCGCTACATGCCATTCAAGCAGCTGGGGAAAAAGGGTAAGTGGTTACGGGTTCAGGATCTGGACGGCGACATCTACTGGGTGCACCGGCGGCTCACCACCAAATCCTTCAAGTGCGCCGTCATCAAAAAAGATAGAACCAACCTGCGGCGCGGTCCCGGCACCCATTATAAAAAGATCAAGGGGATTCCCGGCGAAAAGTATTTTTCGATGAAGGTCCTCAAGATCAAGGACAACTGGGTGCAGGTGATGGATGCCTGGGGTGACAAGGCGTGGATTTACCGGCCGCTGGTCTGGATCAAATAGACGGGCGGGGGAAACCCCTAATCCCCGAGCAGTGGCCGCGCCCGGTTTTTGAAAATCATGTGAAACAGCAGATTGCAGTAGCCGTCCACTTCCTTTTTTTCATCCGCGAGAACCGAATGGTTCCAGAACCCGTACAGCTGCGCTGTTCCAGAAATTGAGTGAACCGCAAGACGATTTCGTTGCCAAGCAAAGGTTTGGACGGCTGCCGGTTCAATTCGGTCACAAACTCCAGGAAACACTGGGCCTCATTCTCCGTCATCCATCAAACCGATAGGGTTGATAAAAATCGAGGTCTGGCGGGAGGGC
>CAYPKH010000168.1:0-3494 GCA_964411245.1 uncultured Nitrospina sp. | reverse complement strand
TCCGTCATCCATCAAACCGATAGGGTTGATAAAAATCGAGGTCTGGCGGGAGGGCGCCGGGAAACTCACAAATTTTGGAAGCGAATTCCGTGGCCTTTTCGATCAGCGTCTGCTTCGGCCATCCGGCCAGATAACCGGCGGTCAGCATGGCGGAAAAGGCGTCGCCGGAACCGACGGTATTCACCATTTCCTCCGGCGGCCATACCGAGCAACGGAACGACACCCGATTGCCCGCCTCATACAGTTCACTGCCCTGGTCCCCCTTGGTCACCGAAACGAAACCCACCTTGTACGTATCGAGCAAATGCCGCGCCAGGCCGTTGGCGAAGGAGGTGATGTTCAGTGTATCTTTCACGGTAACCAATTCATCGGAATTGATTTTCAGAATGTCGCAGTGCTGAAGTGAGTTTCGAATCACTTCGGGGGTGTAAAAGGGATACCGGAGATTGATATCCATCATCACCGTGGAGCGGGAAGCCAGTGTTTTGAGAATTTTACCCAGCGTGTCCGCCGATGTGAAATGACGCTGGGCGAGGGTTCCAAAATAGATCAAGGGAATGTCTTCGCCGGCCAACGCTTTGATGGTGGGATCATATTCGATGTAATCAAACGCCTGGTCCGCAGGAATTTTGAATTCGGGAACCCCCTTGTCGTCCAGGGTCACTTCCATCTGGCCGGTGGGATGGATGTTATCCATCTGGACGCCCTCGATGGAAAATCCGACTTCCTGCAGGCGTTCCAGAATTTCCTTACCCGGATCGTCCTCTCCGACCCGGCTGATAAACCGGACGGGGATTCCCATATGGTGCAGGTGGTGCGCATAGTTGAAAGGCGCGCCTCCCAGAAAGGTGCGGTCGGGGAACTTGTCAAATAACACTTCACCAAATACCAGAACCGGGCCCAGGGGCGAGTAAAACCGCATCGTTTCTCCTCTTCAAAGCGAAAAGTCAGTTGCTTTCCATTGAATTCCTGAATAATCCATTTCCGGTATTTTAAGGTCGTTTTCCAGAAAAAACATCAAATAAATTTAACCCCTTCACAGCCAAATTCGGGGAATCAAAACGGCGGGAACCAACGAAAGAGGAACCGAAAAAAACAACTACGCGGTTTTCCGTTGGGCCACTACATATTTGGGAAACCGGATTTTGAATTTGGTCCCTTCTCCCAACTTGCTTTCCACATCGATGATTCCGTAATGACGGTCCACGATATATTTGCAGATGGCGAGCCCCAGGCCGCTGCCCCCCTCTATGCGGGAGCGGGCCTTGTCGACCCGGTAAAACCGGTCGAATATTCTCGGCAGGTCCTGTTCGGGGATGCCGATACCGGTGTCCTTGATAGTGAAGTATACCGTGTCGTCCAGATCCTGAAGCGTGATTTTGATTTCCCCGCCGCTGGGGGTGAATTTAACCGCATTGTGGAGCAGAATCCAGACCATTTGCTTGAGGCGATGCGCGTCGCCCAGAATGGTGACCGGCTCCAGGTAGGCCAGAATGATTTTGACCTCCTTTTCGTCGGCGAAAATTTCTCCCTGGCGGCTGACTTCTTCAATGATGTTGCCCAGCTCCACCGGCTCCTTCTCAAGCGAAACTTCCCCCTCGTCGCCCTTGGACAAGGTCAGCAGATCCTCGAGGATGCGGGACATGTAATTGATCTCTTCCAGATTGCTGGACAACACCTCCTGGTATTCCGCCTTCGAGCGGGGCTTGGTCAGGACCAGTTCGCTCTGCCCCTTCAAAACGGTCAACGGGGTGCGGAGTTCATGCGACGCGTCACTGCTGAACTGGCGCATCTGAGCAAACGATTTTTCGAGCCGGCTCATCATTTCGTTGAAGGTGTTGGCGAGGTTGCCTATTTCATCCTGCACCTCGGGAATGGGAATGCGCCGGCTGAGGTTGGCGCCATAGGCGATATCCTGCGCCGTCCGGGTGATCTCCGCCACCGGTTTCAACGCGCGGGTCGCCATGAACCGTCCCCCCAGGGTGCTCAGGATCAAAGCACCGGGGATGGCGGCGAACAGAAAAATCCGCAGATTTTTCAGCGTATCCTCCACCCCCTTCAGTGAGGTGCCCACCTGGATGAGATTCACCAGGTTGTCGTTCCGGATCACCGGCATGGTAATGACACGAATCCGGTGCCGGGGCGCCAGCTTGAAGGTCTCGTAGGTCATTTGGCCCTGAGTCGCGCGGGAATAGGCGTCCTGCGTGAGGGGAAACTTGGAGGCATCGATCCCCTTGGAGCGCGAATCCACGTGTCCCGATCCGTCATAAATCCGGTAAAACTTGTTGATGTTGCTGTAGCCCAGAAATTGATCGAAAAACAAATCCAACCCCGGCAGGGGCATCCTGGAATATTCGAGCAGAGCCGCCTTCTGGACCACGTTGGCCGAAACCTTCAGCGAATGGTCGATGCTTTCGTGCAGGCGTTTGGAAAGGAAAACGTAAAGCAGGATACTGAACAGGATCAGAAAAAATCCGAGAACCGCCACGTGCCAGGCCGTCAATCTGGAGCGGATGGAATTGAAGATCATAACTCTTAAACCCTCATGACATAGCCGACCCCTCTCAGCGTGTGGAGCAGCTTGCAAGGAAAATTCTTGTCTATTTTTTTCCGCAGGTGATTGACGTAGACGTCGATGACGTTGGTGAAGGTGTCGAAGTTGTAATCCCAGACGTGCTCCGCGATCATGGTGCGGGTCAGCACCCGGCCCTCGTTGCGCATGAAATACTCGAGGAGGCTGTACTCTTTCCCGGTCAGCTCGATTTCCTCGCCGTTGCGGCTTACCTTGTGCCTGACCAGATCGAGACTCAGGTCGCCCACCTTCAATTCCGTTTGGGTTTCAACCTGACCGCGTCGTAAAAGCGACCGCACCCGCGCCAGCAGTTCCGAAAAGGCGAACGGTTTGGTCAGGTAATCGTCGGCCCCCTTATTGAGGCCCATCACCTTGTCTTCCACCGCGTCTTTGGCGGTGAGCAGCAGGATCGGAATATTGACTTTTTTATCCCGCAGGCGCGTCAACACTTCCAAACCGTCCATCTTCGGAAGCATCAGGTCCAGGATGATCATGTCGTGCTGGTTGACCTCCGCGAGGTGAAACCCTTCTTCACCGTCGTAGGCCACGTCGACGGCATAGGTCTCCTCCTCCAAGCCTTTCTTGATGAACCCGGCCACCTTTTTCTCATCTTCGACAATTAAAATCCTCATCCGGTTATTCCCATTTGTTCTGAACTTTATGGAGGTCGATTTCTCCTTTCAGCATCTGAACGTGTTTTTCGCAATCCTTGATGATGGCCGCGTACATGGCGCGGCAGGTTTCATCGTTGGCGTCTTCCATCGCCTGCTTGCAAATCCGCAGGGCTTCCTGGGAATTTTCGAGCGCTTTCAGAATATTTTCGTTGAATTTTCGGTTCATAGAGGCTCAGTGGTTGAGAAGAACCAGTACCTCCTTTATATTACATCATTTTTTAATGAATGTACCCGGTACCGGCGGTAGG
>CAYPKH010000167.1:0-4924 GCA_964411245.1 uncultured Nitrospina sp. | reverse complement strand
CCGATCAAAAGAATTTTCCAGGTGTTCTGGGAGGATGGGTTCATGGGCGGAATGTGGACCGGGCCGCTTTAAGAGAAAGGGCGGTCCTGCTCGAGCAGGGTCAACAGGTATTGGCCGTACCCGTTCTTTTTGAGCGGGGCGGCCAGTTGTTCCAACCGGGCGGCGTCGATCAACCCCAGGTTGAAAGCGATTTCCTCGGGACAGGAAATCTTGAGGCCCTGACGGCGTTCGATGGTTTCGATGAAATTGGTGGCTTCCATTAAAGCGTTGTGCGAGCCGGTATCGAGCCAGGCGAAACCGCGGCCCAGTATTTCCACCGTCAATTCCCCTTGGTTCAAATAGTGCTTGTTGACGTCGGTGATCTCCAATTCGCCGCGCGCGGACGGTTTGAGTTGGGCGGCGATGTCCACCACCTGATTGTCGTAGAAGTAAAGGCCGGTGACCGCGTAATGGGATTTGGGATGTTTTGGTTTTTCCTCCAGGCTGACGGCCTTCCCGCGGGCGTCGAATTCCGCCACGCCGTAGTCTTCCGGATTTTTGACCCAGTAGCCGAACACCGTGGCACCCTTGTCCCGCTCCCGGGCCTTCCGAACCAGGTCGACCAGGCCATGGCCGTAAAAAACGTTATCGCCGAGGATCAGACAGCATCCGTCGTCAGCGATAAATTCCCGGCCGATGATGAACGCCTGCGCCAGCCCTCCCGGCTCGGGTTGGGGGGCGTAGCGGATTTGGATGCCCCACTGGCGGCCGTCCTTCAGCAGTTCCTGAAACAGCGGTTGATCGTGCGGAGTGGTGATTATGAGGACATCGGTGATGCCCGACAGCATCAGCGTGGAGAGCGGATAATAGATCATCGGTTTGTCGTACAGCGGGAGCAGTTGTTTGCTGACGACCTGGGTCACCGGGTAGAGCCGAGTACCCGACCCGCCTGCGAGTATGATGCCTTTATTGATCATGAGTGATGGTCCCTATTCCTCGCCCAGTCCCAGGCGTTCTCCCCGGTATTCCCCGGAGGTGATGCGTTCCACCCAATCCCGGTGGTCGAGGTACCATTGAACGGTTTTGCGTATGCCCGTTGCGAACGTTTCTTCCGGTTGCCATCCCAGTTCCCGTTGCAGTTTACCGGCGTCGATGGCGTATCGGCGGTCGTGTCCCGGACGGTCCTTTACGAAACGGATCAGCGAGTCATGAGGCTTGTACGGAGAGTCCGGCACCATTTCGTCGAGCAGTCCGCAAATGGTTTTCACCACATCCAGATTGGCCATTTCGTTGTGACCGCCGATGTTGTACACCTCGCCGGCCGTTCCCCCGCCCAGCACCGTGAGAATCGCCCGGCAGTGATCTTCCACATACAGCCAGTCGCGCACCTGCATGCCGTCACCGTAAACCGGAAGCGGTTCCCCGGCCAGCGACTTTTGAATGATCAGCGGAATCAGCTTTTCCGGAAATTGATAGGGGCCGTAGTTGTTGGAGCAGTTGGTCGTCACCACCGGCAACCCGTAGGTGTGATGATAAGCCCGCACCAGATGATCCGCCCCGGCTTTCGAGGCGGAGTAGGGCGAGTTCGGGGCGTAGGGCGTCTCTTCGGTAAAATATCCCTTGGTGCCCAGACTGCCGTACACTTCATCGGTGGACACGTGAAGAAAGCGAAGCGATGCGCGATCTTTTTCAGAAGACGCCGCGTGGTAGTTGCGAAACGCTTCCAGCAACTCGAACGTGCCCACCACGTTGGTCTGGATGAATTCGCCCGGGGAATCGATGGAGCGGTCGACATGAGACTCCGCCGCGAAATTGATGATGGCCGAAGGCCGGTGCTGGTCCATGAGGTCCTTGACCAGGGCGCGGTTCTGAATGCTGCCGTGAACGAAAATATGATTGGGATGATCCATCACGGGTGCCAGCGTATCCAGATTCCCGGCATAGGTCAGGGCATCCAGGTTGACGACCCGGACGTCTCCCCGGTCGATCAGGCCAAGAACGAAATTGCTTCCGATAAAACCGGCGCCGCCGGTGACTAAATATACCTGGGTCATTACGGGTCCATAAGGTGATGCAATAGGATCGGATGTGTCGCGGTTGACTGCGTCTTCGAGCCTGGGGCCGAAATGATCGATAAACCGCTCAATAGGCCGGGCAACCCCTAAAAAAGTATTTTAAACTAATTTGCCGGACCTGTAAAAACATTACTATATAATAGAAATACAAAAACCTCCTTAACCCGGAACCCTGGAGCGAAACGGATTGAAAATTGCCCTGGCTCAGTTGAACCCGACCATTGGCGACCTGGAGGGGAACTCCCGGAAAATAGAAGACGCCTGCCGCGCTGCGGAACAGGCAGGAGCGGATCTGGTAGTGTTTTCCGAGCTGGCGTTGACGGGTTATCCCCCCCGGGACCTGCTCTACAAGCCGGAATTGATTTCTGAGGGACAAAAAGCCCTGGCCGATCTGGTGTCCAAAATTCAGGGGCCGGCCGTTCTGCTGGGGCATGTTGGAAAACACGAGGGCACCACTGGCAAGGGACTGACCAATTCCGCGACCCTTTTCCACCGCGGAAAAATTCTGGGCCGGGCCGATAAAGTGCTCCTGCCTTCCTATGACGTTTATGATGAAACCCGCTACTTTCAGGCGGGGAGCCGCCCGGTGATTTTCGAAGAGTTCGGCAAAAAACTCGGAATCACCCTCTGTGAGGATATTTGGAACTTCCCCGGTTTTTATGATCAGGACATCTATCAACCCAACCCGGTCGAGGAGTTGGTGCAAGCGGGTGCCGAGATTATTCTTAACGTTTCCGCCTCGCCGTACCGCGTCGGCCGCTGGCAAACCCGCCTTGAACTGGGCCGTTTCATCGTGAAGCAGTTCCATCTTCCTTTCGTATTGGTCAACCAGGTCGGCGGCAACGATGACCTGTTGTTCGACGGCCACAGTTTCGCCCTGTCCGCCACCGGAGAGGTCATCGCGCAAGCCAAAGGGTTTGAAGAGGACCTGGTGCTGGTCGACATGGAGCAGAGTCAGGGCGATCTGCGTCCCACTCCGCAATGCGATGAAGAGGAAATGTTTCGCGGCCTGGTGATGGGGGTGCGGGATTATCTGAACAAATGCGGGTATCAGAAAGCGGTGATCGGTCTTTCCGGCGGCATCGACTCCGCGGTGGTGGCGGCGGTGGCCGTCGCGGCGCTGGGCTCGAAGAATGTGATGGGCCTCAGCATGCCGTCCCAGTACACGGCGGACCAGAGCATCTCCGATGCGGAACGCCTGGCCAATAATCTGGGCATCGCGTTTTCGGTCGTTCCCATCAGGAAATTGTTTGATGAATACAGGCAATCGTTGAGTCCGTTGTTTCCGGGTATGGCGGAAGACGTCACCGAAGAGAATATTCAGGCGCGGATACGCGGCACCATTTTGATGGCGGCGTCGAACAAGCTGGGGAGCATGGTGCTTTCCACCGGCAACAAAAGCGAGATGTCGGTGGGCTATTGCACGCTTTACGGCGATATGGCGGGAGGCCTGTCGGTGATTTCCGACGTGCCGAAGATGAAGGTGTACGCGATCGCGGACTGGATCAACCGCGATCGCGAAATCATTCCGCGCAGCATCATCGAGCGGCCGCCGACAGCGGAGCTGAAGCCCAATCAAACCGATCAGGACAGCCTGCCGCCTTACAAGGTGCTCGACCCCATTCTCGAAGGCTATGTGGAGAAGCACTGGTCAGTCGACCGGTTGATCGAGGAAGGTTTTGACGCCGAGGTGGTCCGGCAGGTGGCGCGCAAGGTGGATCAGAATGAATACAAGCGCAACCAGGCCGCGCCCGGCCTCAAGGTCACGGCCAAAGCGTTCGGCTCCGGCAGGCGCAATCCCATCGCACAAAAATTCCGAAAGCATTGAATAACGGACAGACTCTTGTCTGGGGGTTGGGCCGGGGGAGAAATTCCGGACTTAAGAAGAAATAAACGCCCGGATTTTTTCAATCACAAATTGCTGTTGCTCGGGGGTGACCTCGTTGGCCACCGGCAGGGCCAGCGTTTCCTCCGCCGCCCGTTCCGCTTCCGGGAAATCCCCCTTTTTGTAACCGAGGTCCTTGAAGCATTCCTGCAGGTGCAGGGGCAGGGGATAATAAATCTCACATGCCGCATTGTGGCTGTTCAAATATTTCTTCAATTTATCCCTCCGGCCGCAATGGACCCGGACCACATACTGGTTATAGACATGCCTCGGAAAAGTTTCCAGCGGCAGGGAAAATTGATCGATTAATCCAAACTTCTGGAACAGATCGTGGTACCGCTGGGCGTTGTTGCGGCGGTCGTCAATCCAGCTTTCCAGATGAACGAGCTTGGCGAGGATGATGGCCGCCTGCAAGGCGTCGATGCGGAAATTCCCGCCGATTATGGGGTGATAATATTTCGGCTCCATTCCGTGCACCCGCAGAATTTTGAGTTTTTCATAAAACTCTTTGGAGCGGGTGATGACCATCCCCGCGTCGCCGAATCCGCCGAGATTTTTGGTCGGGAAGAACGAAAAGCAGCCGAAATCGCCCATACCGCCGGCGTGCTGTTCCAGATATTTCGAGCCGATGGCCTGGGCGGCGTCTTCGATGACCCGCAGTTTGTGTTTGTCCGCCAGTTCCAGCAGAGGCGGCATGTCGACGCATTGTCCATACAGGTGGACGGGCATGATGGCTTTGGTCTGCGGAGTGATGGCCGCTTCGATGTTTTGCACATCCATGTTGAAGGTGACCGGATCGATATCGACGAAGACCGGTTTGGCACCCGTGCGCACGATCGAACCCGCCGTCGCAAAAAAGGTGTAAGGCGTGGTGATGACTTCGTCGCCGGGTCCGATGTCCACCGCCATCAACGCCAGCAGCAGGGCGTCGGTGCCAGAGGAGACGCCGACGGCATAGGGCGCCTGGGTGTAGGCGGCGATCTGC
>CAYPKH010000166.1:0-4944 GCA_964411245.1 uncultured Nitrospina sp. | reverse complement strand
AAGGTGGTGGAAGTCGGGCTGGAAGCCAAAAAAATGCACGGCCGCACCCACCACAAACTCCAGACCATTCGACCAATGAAGGACGGGGTGATCGCCGATTTCGAGATCACCAACAAGATGATCAAACACTTCATCGAAAAAATCCTGAAAAATTACCGGTTCATTAAACCGCGCATGGTAGTGGGCATTCCCACCTGTATCACCCAGGTCGAGAAAAAAGCGGTCATCGACGCGGCCACCATGGCGGGGGTGCGGGCAGTGTACCTCGTCGAAGAGCCCATGGCGGCGGCCATCGGCGTCGGCATTCCCATTCACAAGCCGGAAGGCAACATGGTGATCGATATCGGCGGCGGCACCACCGACGTGGCGGTGACGTCCCTTTCCGCTATCGCCTACGGCGAATCCATCCGTGTGGCCGGCGACGAGATGGACGAATCCATTCTGCGTTACATGCGACTGCAACATCATCTGAATATCGGCATATTCGAAGCCGAGCGGGTCAAGATTGAGATCGGCAGTGCCTACCCCGTAAAACCCAACCTGACCAGCGAAGTCCGCGGGCTCAACATCAAAACCGGAATCCCCACGTCCCTCACTATCTCCGACGAGGAAATCCGCGAGGCAATGAAAGAGCCGGTAGCCGCGATCATCACGGTATTGATGCGGGCCCTCGAGAAAACCCCGCCGGAATTGTCGGCGGATATTTATTCCAACGGAATCTACCTCACCGGCGGCGGTGCCTTGATCCGCGGCCTTGACAAGCTCATCGAAGAAACCACCAACCTCAAAACCTTCATTCCCAACGAACCCCTGACCGTCATCGTCAAGGGTGTGGGAATGGTTCTCGACAACTTCGACGAGATGAGAAAAGTTTGCATCAATTGATCCGCTTTAGTGTAAAATGCGCTTTTTATAAAGGGCATTACAGACGCTGAAACCGGGATCATGATGTCAACAACCGCCTCCAATTATTCACATGCGACTCATTGCTCCGAATGCGGAACCGAGGTTTCCCGCCGGCCCACGGTGGTGGAATTTGACGGCCAGGAGATCCATGTGTTTGATCCCGCGGTTTGTCCCGATTGCCTGTGGTCGCTGTGCGAACGGGTTGCGGTGGAATGCGTCAACTGCGGCGGTAAAATTCCGCCTTATTCGCAGGTCGGCGTATTAAAAACGGAAACGGGGGCCTCCCAATTCGTCCACATGACCCCGGCCTGCTCGACGGTGGGCGGTGCGTTTCACGGATTTCTGGGAAAGAACGCCCTGGGTGAATTTGTGCAGGTGGAAGCATGCTAGAGGTCCGGTTTGAAAACCACCATCGAACGATCCAGGTGGAACCCGGGGCCAACCTCCGCGAGGCGGCCATTGGGGCCAAGCTTGGAATTTACGCCCATATCTATAAATTATTAAACTGCCGGGGAAGGGGCCTGTGTTCCTCGTGCCGAGTGGAAATCATCTCCGGCCAGGTGGCGGACCGCAACAAAGTCGAGAACAAAAACCTGGCCAAGGCGTTGAAGAAAATCCCCAACCTCCGCCTGGCCTGCCAGATTACGGTGGACCATAACCTGGTGGTGCGCTCCCATGTGTAATTCCGCTTATATAGCGAATATATAATACGTTATAAGCGATGATCATTCATGGTTACGGCACGCGGGCGGGGGTAGAAACTCATTGACAAACCCACCCCCCGTGTTTCAAAATAGCTTTGAAATCCAATGATTCCCTGGGCCGAGGACAATTTGGCCGAAGCGCGGGAACACGCTTTGGCGGAGTATCCCGACGAATGTTGCGGGATCGTGATCGGAAAGCCGGATCACCCGGAAAATGACATCCTTTTCCAGTGCACGAACATCCAGAACCAGTTGCACGAGCAGGATCCGCAAACCTACCGCCGGGATGCCCGTAGCGCTTATTTTATAGACCCCCGGGAATTGATGGGGATCATGAAAAAGGCGGCGGAACAGGACTTGGTGATCAAGCTGTTTTATCACTCGCATCCGGAGCACGACGCGTATTTCTCGGAGGAGGATAAGCAGATGGCCCTGTTCGACAATGAACCGGCCTATCCGGATGCCCGGTATCTGGTCATCTCGGTGTATAATAGGGAAATCAGGGACCAAGCATTTTTTGAATGGAATCCTGACACGGGTACGTTTGAAAAACTGTCCTTATAGATTGCGGATAAAACAGGCACCCTGTTTTATTGAAGGAGATAGAGTATGGCTTTATTGATTACTGAAGATTGCGTGAATTGCGGAGTCTGCGAACCGGAATGCCCCAACGAAGCTATTACCGAGGGCGATGAAATCTACATCATCGAATGGGAAAAATGCACCGAGTGTGTCGGCTGGTACGACGATCCCCAGTGCGTGGAGGTGTGCCCCGTGGACTGCATTCCGAACAACCCGGAGCATGTGGAAACCAAAGAGGAGCTCTTGGCCAAGAAGGAAGTCTTGGTCGGTGAATAATTGTTTGACCATAGATTGAGGGGCAGATTGAAGTGGCTGAAGTGGATGAAATGGATGAAATGAAAGAGGAAGTGGAATCGGTCCTCGAAACTCTCCGGCCACAACTCATGCAGGATGGCGGCAACGTCGAACTGGTGGATATTGAAGACGGGATTGTCAGGCTACGTCTGGTCGGCTCGTGCAGTTCCTGTTCCAGTTCCATCATGACCCTGAAAATGGGCATCGAGCGCGCTCTGAAAAAAGCCATCCCCATGGTCCGGTGCATCGAGGCCATTGAATAACCCGGCCCATGACACTGCATTTTTAATTTCTTGATTGGCATTGACCCTCAAGCCCCATGCCCACCCGGTTGAATTGGACATTGATGGACCCCCCTGCGGTTCCCAAACTCCTGTTATGGATTACCGTTCTCACCCTGTGGACGGCCGCCCCGGCGTTGACTGGGGAAGACCCTCCGGTCTCCGCGCCTGCCTTTACTCTGCAAACCCTCGACGGCCATCAATTGGCTCTGGAGGACTTTCAGGGGAACTACCTGCTGATCAATTTCTGGGCCACTTGGTGCGGCCCCTGCAAAGTGGAGATGCCTTCCCTGGAGTTGCTGTACCGGAAATTCAAGGAGCGCAATCTTAAGGTGATCGCCGTATCCAACGACATCTTCGGGGCGCAGGTGGTGAAACCGTATATTCAGGCACAAAACTTCACCTTCATCGTGGGCCTGGACCCCAAACTGGAAGTCAGCAACCAGTTCGGCGTGATCAGCCTGCCTACCACGTTTCTGATCAACCCACAGGGACAGATCATCGGCGTCCTGACCGGCGCCGAAAACTGGTCGGATCCCAAAACCCTGCTGTATTTCGATCAACTGCTTCAAACCCCCATAACCGCAACGGAGAATCCGCCATCCGCTCCATGCCAAGATACGCAACAAGCATCGTGCTGAAAATTTCAGGAATGCTGGTCCTGTGGGCTCTCGTGATGTGCGGCCCCGCGCCGCTTTCCTGGGCCCATGACAACGGGCCGGACAACCCGCTGGAAGGGGACATGGCATTCATACCCGCCGGGCAGTTTGTGTTCGGAACCGATCAGGCCGACAGCGAAGGCTTGGCCGCCTCCATGGGCATTCCCAAACCCCTGTACCAGGACGCCCAACCCAAACAGAAACCGTTTCTCAAGGGCTTTTATATCGACCGCTATGAAGTCACGAACCGCCGCTACCGGAAATTTCTGGAGGACTTGCCTACCCATCCCGAATACAAAATAATGATCGAAAAGCTCGGCTATTACGCGCCGCCCAAAGGCTGGCAGGACACCCGCTTCCCCGAGGGCACGGCCGATCATCCGGTGGTCTGGGTAACCTGGTTCGACGCCGCTAATTTCTGCCAGTGGGCAGGTAAGCGTCTGCCGACCGAAAAGGAATGGGAACGCGCCGCCCGCGGAACCGAGGGACGGCCCTACCCCTGGGGCGACACATTCGAGACCGGCCGCGCCAACCTGCCGAATAAAATCGGGTCCAAAAGACCCGTCACCCCCGTCGGCACCTTCCCCAAGGGAGCCACCCCCGAAGGTGTGTACGATCTGGTGGGCAACGTCTGGGAATGGGCGGACGGGGACTATGTCCCCTATCCCGGCAACGCGTTTCAGTTCGACGATTTCAGCCAGGGGTTCAAGGTGATCCGGGGCGCCTCGGTGTCCGACATCGGACACTTCCCCGGCGACTTTTATGCCCGGGTGCTGAAGGCATTTGCGAAAGCCGGATACCGACAGTATGCTGACCCCGATCAGGACGCCTCGGACGTTGGGTTCCGTTGCGTCAGTGAGTCGGCCCCCAAGTCCCTACAGGCGGCCTCCCCTTTCCCCAACGCTCCGGCACAGAACAATGCACCGGCACTGCCGGCCCCCGGCGGCGGTTTATTCGGCGGCTCGACCCAAACCACAGAAGTGGCTCCCGAGACCGGCGCCAACTCCGCGTTCAATCCCTTCGAGCCGGAAGCCCAACTGCCCCAATCCGGAATTCTGGTGTTGACCCTGCTGTCTTTGTTGGCCGGTCTATTCAGTTTTCTGTCGCCCTGCACGTTGCCCATTCTGCCGGCCTACTTCGCGATTACCGCCCAAACTAGCCAGGCCCGGATGACGCTCAACTCGTTCGCGTTTTTCTTCGGGCTGGCGTCCTTGTTTGTGTTGATGGGGGCGTCGGCCAGCGTTCTGGGAAGCGTTCTGCGCGACTACCTCGATTCGTTGACCTACTGGGGCGGCATGTTCATCATCCTGTTCGGCGTCATGACCCTGGCCGGCAAAGGTTTTTCCGGAGCCGAATTCAAAAGCGCTCCCACCGCGACCCTGGCCGGATATTTTCTGTTCGGGGCCACTTTCGCCATGGGCTGGACCCCGTGCGTGGGACCGGTGTTGACCGGTATTCTGATTCTGGCGGCCTCCGACAAAACGGTCTTACAGGGCATGACCCTGCTGTTCTTTTATG
>CAYPKH010000165.1:1463-4956 GCA_964411245.1 uncultured Nitrospina sp. | reverse complement strand
GGTATGAAATTTGGACATAAGCGTCCAGTACACTTGGCCCCACACCGGATTGGGAATGAAATGCGCCCGCAGGGTCAGACGGGTGTGACCGTTTTCGGAAGGCTGCAGGGCAAACTGGAGCCAGGACAAACCCGGCGAGATCAACTCCGCCCGCAGAAGCAGTTCCCGGTTGGGTTCCAGGTTTTCCACGCGCCAGAAATCCACCGAATCCCCGACCTGGAGGTCGTTGGGATCGCGGCGTCCCCGGTTCAAACCCACACCGCCCAGAACGCGGTCGATGAACCCGCGGATTTTCCACAGCAGGTTGCCATGAACCCAGCCGTGCGAGCCGCCGATCCGGCACACCGCCTGAAACACCACTTCGGGACTGGCGGGAATATCTTTTGAATGCTCCTCGACAATAAAATCCGAAGACTCAAATTCGCAAAGCGGAAGGAGATCGGCCATGTTTTCCGGCGGCACATCGCTCCAATGCGAATACACCATGGAATTGACCTCCTTCTGGAGCGCCCACTTCACGGCGGTTTCAAACCCCACGGTCTCGAAGGGAAGGATTTCCTGGATGGCCTCATTCGTGCACACCACATCGGTCCGCAGGCTTTCGAGGAGCAGGCAGGTGATGTTCACCGGTACCGAAATGAATAAATGAAGCCAGTAAGCAAACAGCCGGCACATCATGCTGACCGGAAACGGCACCCAGGAAACGTTGAAAAATCGGACGCGCTTGTCTAAAATCCCGGCGAACCGTTCAACCATGTCCTGATAAGTCATCACATCCGGACCGCCGAGGGGATACTTCTGGGTTTTCATTCCGTCCGTTTCCAATACGCCGACGAGATACTTGATAACATCGCGAATGGCGATCGGCTGACACTGGGAGTTGAACTCCGGCAGAAAAGGAATCCAGCGCGTATGCTGGATCATGGATTTGAGAAGTTCATACGAAGAGCTGCCGGTGCCAATGATAAGGGCGCACCTGAGACGGATCACCGGAATGGATCCTTCGGATAAAATCGTGCCCACCTCGATCCGGCTTTGTATGTGGCGGGACACGACCTTGCTGGTTTCGCCCAGCCCCCCGAGATAGATGATTTTTTTGACTCCATGGTCCTCCGCCGCCTCCCGAAAGTTTTTAGCGGCGGTCTTGTCAGTTTGACGAAACTTCCTGTTCACCATCCGCATGCTGTGGATGAGATAATAAGCGACATCGATCCCCTTCATCGCCAGCTGTAATTGGTCCTTGTTCAGGGCGTCGGCGTAAACGTATTCCAGATTGGGGTGGGTTAATACCTGCGGCATGCCTTTTTCGCGGAGCATACACCGAACCCGGTAGCCCCGAAACAACAGTTCCGGCACCAGGCGCCGCGCCACATAACCGCTGGCCCCGGACACTAAAACGGTTTTAACATCGGGCAGAGACGAGGTCGGCAGATCATCACAGTAGTGGTAATTGACCTTTTCCGGATGCATAGCACAAATATGGACTCGGGGCGGCAAAATTGCAAGAGTTTCAGAAATTTTTTTGGAATTTCGGGGAAAAAGATCAGGATTTGCCGCAGAAAAACGGGTTGTGCCGTTTTTCTTCGCCCACGGTGGTGGCGGGACCGTGCCCGGGGTGCAGGGCCGTCTCGTCCGGAAATGAAAAGAGGACCTCGGTGATGGAACGGTACAAATCCGGCCACGAGGAATTGGCGCGGCCCATCGACCCCGCGAAAATGGTGTCGCCGGACAGAATAACCCGGTTCACCTGGTAGGACACACCGCCGGGGGTGTGGCCGGGGGTGGACCACGCCCGCACCTTCAGCGTCCCCAACTTGATCACATCGCCATCCGTAACGAACTCAAAATCCCGGGTGCCGCCGGGTCTCGGTTCGCGCTGGTCGATCCAGGTGGGACATTGGAATTCCCTTACCAGCTGGTCCAATCCCCAGGCGTGGTCGGGGTGGGCATGGGTCAGCAGAATTTTGGAGGGCTTCACCTTCATCTCCCGCGCTTTTTTGATGATGGCCTCGGGATTGGCGCCGGTATCCACCACGGCGGTCTCCCCGGTCGCAGGGCACCGCAGCAGATAACACTTCACCGGATACGTTCCCATGAACACGTTGAGGCACACCAGATCCAGCGCCGGATCGGGGACCGGTTCCTTCGGATGCCAGGCGTTGCGGGCGATGGCGGAAAGCGCCTGGCCTTCCAAGTCCAACACCTTCGCCAGCCGGGCAATGACCTCTTCCGGCGGGATCAGGTCATAGCGTTCCATGCGGCGCACCTCCTCCAGCGGAAGCTCCGCCGCCTGCGCCAGGTCTTTTTGCGACCAGGATTTTCCGTCGCGGGCCTTCTGTAAAATGTCGCCCAGCTCATCCTCGAGACCTGTCGGCATGCGCATTGTCCCTTCCGGAAAGTTTCTAAAACCGTTGCCACGGAAATTATATACCAACGTATTTCAAAATGTTATACATTGAGGCCCATCCGACCCCTGAGTCCTTGAAGGAAAGCCCATGCTGGGAGCGATTGTGGGGGACCTCATCGGTTCGCGCTTCGAGACTGCCCCCGTCAAAACCACCGAATTTGAATTGTTTCATCCGGATTGCCGGTTTACCGACGACACGGTGTTGACCCTGGCGGTGGCGGACACGATCATCCATGGAGCGGACCTGGTGGACACCCTCAAGGAATATTATCACCGCTACCCGGACGCCGGCTACGGGGCCGGGTTCATGCAATGGGCCGGTTCCCCTTCCCGCGAACCGTACAATAGTTTCGGCAACGGGTCGGCCATGCGGGTGAGTCCCGTCGGCTTCGCCTGCGATTCCCTGGAAGACGTGCTGGAGCAGGCGCGGGTCACCGCCGAGGTGACCCACAATCATCCGGAAGGGATTAAGGGCGCACAGGCCACGGCCGCCGCCGTCTTTCTCGCCCGCACCGGTAAAAGCAAGGACGAGATCCGGCAATTCATTGAAACGCGATTTCAATACCATCTGAGCGAGAGCCTCGACGCCATTCGCCCCGATTACCGGTTCGACGCCACCTGCCCCGGGTCGGTCCCGCAGGCCATCACCGCGTTTCTGGAATCGGAAAGTTACGAGGACGCGGTCCGCAAAGCGGTGTCCCTGGGCGGTGACAGCGACACCCAGGCCTGCATCACCGGCGGCATCGCCCACGCCTTTTACGGGAAAATGCCGGATATCATGGTGGCGGAGGTGCACAGCCGCCTCGATGTCCCCCTCCGCCAAATCACCACCCTGTTCTGCCACCGGTTTTCCTGCCTTTAAGACGCCGAAAAATTGATCTTCCTCCTTGCGTTCCGGGAGGGGGTGAGCTATGGTTTGAGATTGTTTCCAGCCAAAGGATATCAAGCGGGCCGGCCTATCCGGCCTTTTTTATAGTGCAAATGGGATTTTATGGCGGATTTGACGCGCGAAGAAGTCGAGGACATTCTCAACCAACTCAAGGAGTACAAGGAGCGGATCGCGGCCGAAGCCGAACTGGAGGAGGA
>CAYPKH010000165.1:0-1363 GCA_964411245.1 uncultured Nitrospina sp. | reverse complement strand
ACCAACTCAAGGAGTACAAGGAGCGGATCGCGGCCGAAGCCGAACTGGAGGAGGAGGAAGAGGAAGAAGCTCCTGAAGAGGAAGAAACTCCTGAAGAGGAAGAAACCGGGGAGGAGGAAACTCCTCCGGATGAGGAAGAGGCTGAGGAGGACGAAGAGGAAAAAGAGGAAGAAAAGGAAGAAGAGGAAGAAGACGAGACGCCGCATCTCCAAAACCGGGACCTCGCCGGGCTCGACCTGTCCAACCTGAACTTTTACGGCATCGACCTCTCCGGAACGAAACTGGCCGGAACGAAACTGGCTAACTCCGACCTGACGGAGTGTCTGCTCGACGAGGCGGACCTTTCGAAAGCCGAATTGATGGACTGCATCATGAACGATGCGCAACTGAACCGGGCGAACCTGTCTGAGGCCAACCTGGAACGGGCCGACCTGCGCCGCGCCAAACTGCATGAAGCCAACCTGAGCCGGGCTAATTTGAATGAATCCATTCTCAATAAAGCGGATTTTCTGAAAGCCAACTTGTCCCGCGCGTCCATGAACAACGCCGATCTGTCCCGCGCCAATTTTAAAAATGCGGATATGAGCGGTTCCGACCTGTCGGACTCCAAACTGAGCATCGGCGTGTTTTATGAAACCAATCTTCAGGAAGCTAATATGGTGCGGGCGGAAATCAAGGGTGCCAAAATGTTCGGCGCCGATTTCAAAAAGGCCCGGCTCACGCGGGTGGACTTTACCGGAGCGGATTTGACGGAAGCCCGAATGACGGAGGCCGATATCACCCGCGCCAAATTCAACGGCGCCATCCTCAGAAGAACCAACCTGGAAGGATCGGATTTAAGCGAATGCAATCTGGATATCGCCGATTTGAACGGCGCCATTTTGTTGAAGGTGAAACTCGAAGGCGCCCAAATGAATCGGATCAAACTGAACGACGCCAATTTGAAAGACGCCTACCTGCGGGGGGTCAACCTCAGCCGGGCCAAACTCGGCAACGCCAATCTGGAGGGCGTGGACCTTAGCGATGCGAATCTGGAAGGGGCGAATTTCAATAAGGCCAATCTGGACGGGTCGGACCTCAGCCGGGCCCATATGCCGGAAGCCGTCCTGGAGCAGACGTCCATGAAAAATGTCGCCCTGACCGGGGCCAACCTCCGGAAAGCCAAACTCGACAAGGCCAACCTGGAGGGAGCGGATCTCGCTGGAGCCAAACTGAAGGGGGCGTCCCTGGTGGGAACGAAATTGAAAGGCGCCGACCTGCACCGCGCCGAGATCGATCAGGCCAACCTGTCGCAGGCCGATCTGAGCGATGCCAACCTGACCGGAGCGAAACTGAACGAAACCAACCTGACCGGAGCCACGCT
>CAYPKH010000164.1:0-4988 GCA_964411245.1 uncultured Nitrospina sp. | reverse complement strand
CGGTGCAAGCCGGGTGGGCTGGATGTTTGAATGTCTGTGGAATCGGAAATGGTTCAACTCCTTTTCAGGCGGTCACCCTTCGACAGAACCTGTCCCGAGCTTGTCGAAGGACTCAGGGGGTCATGGTCTATCCTGCCCTGCTTCGACCGGGTCGGCGTGACACCCTCGCCAGGAATTTATTCCCGCCGGCTGCGTCCGGTGGCTGACGTTCGTCCCTGGACGGTGGCTTTTCCCGCCGTTCGGACGGGACGGCACGACATGTTGGCCGTTTCCTTCGTGGATTTTCGTATCAGGTAACCACGGTCGCTGTAAAAATTATACGCCATAGCGTTGATCCCGTTCTCCTCGACGCACCAGTAGGTGAACCCGCATCCCTCGGGAAATACGTAATCGATATGGACGATGTCGTCGTTGAAATCGTAATTTTTACTGTCGTGGTCGTACAGGTTGCGGCATTCCTGGCTTTTGGGCAGTCGCCAGTCCTCATACCCCGCTAATTTTTTTTCATTCAGCCGGGCGACGAACTTGTGAGCTCCTTTCCAACTGCACCACTTGCCTCTCTTCTGATAACTGTCCACCTTCAGCCACATCAGTTTGTATTTGGTGTCGGTGACGGTGCCGTCACCGTTGTCTACAAAACGTTCTCCTTCAGCCATGATGTTGTTCCGGAAAATAAGGTCGGTTAATGTATTCGAATTAATAAGATCATACTATGCCACAGTCTGATTCAACTATTATAATTCAAGAGCTTCCCTGAGACAAAAATTTATCCCGGTGGGCTGGGGGTGGCCCCCGGATGAGAACTTTGGGCCTGGGTTGGATTCGGAAAACCGTTGGGGCGATTAACGGTTGCCATGGAACCTCGATTTTGTGGTATTTTGAACTTTTATTTCGAGCGGGAGGTGTGAAGTTTCCCAAAAGTGTTTATCGACCATGAGGCAAGGGGGATATGGCTAAAATTGAAATTCAAAGTTTTTTTTTCGATCTGCTTCACTGCAAAGACAAAATATTAGAAGAATTTGACAAGTTCGATGAAAAATTCGGGGAGGATGAACGGGGTTCCCTGGTAGCAGGCATTAAGGAAATGGGGAATGCCGAACTGATCACCCTACTGATCAACATTCAGCGGATGGCGACGGGCTACGAGCAGATAAAAGAACTGATGGACGCGGCAGAGGAAGAAGAGCTCCAGAAATCTCTGGTAGAAGAGGATGACGACGATGATGACGATGACGATGACGACGACGAGGAAGACGATAAAAAAGACGTTAAGGAAGACGATGAGGATGAAGATGAGGATGATAAGAGCCTTCATGCTGCGGCATCCCACTAGGTTCCTCTGAATGCTCTCCAATTATAAAGCCCCTATCAGGATATTATTCGTTTCGTTGTTGGTTCTATCCGCCTGTGAAGGGGTGCCGGATCCTCTGCCTCCCAAAATGGTTTCCGAAGTGGATGGCAAGGCGATGATGTTGGTTCCCGCCGGGGAATTCATCATGGGGACCAATCGCACCGACCCGGAAAACACCCACCTGAAAATTGGTACCGTCAAGCCTCTCTATAAGGACCAACGCCCGGAGCACAGGGTCCACCTGGACGCGTTTTACATCGACCAGTATGAGGTGACCAACCGCGAATACAAAAAGTTTATCGACCGCACGCAATTCGACGAACTGCCCGGCCATTGGGAAAACGAAAATTTTCCGGAAGGGAAGGGCGACCTCCCGGTCACCAACGTCACCTGGCGGGAAGCGTTGGCCTACTCGCTGTGGGCCGGCAAGCGGTTGCCGACCGAAGAGCAGTGGGAAAAGGCGGCGCGGGGCACCGACGGCCGGTTGTTTCCGTGGGGCAATGAGTATCAAAAGGGCTGGGCCAACGTCGGGGTCGACGGCGCCAAGGCCCCGGTACCCGGCGGCCGTTTTCCGAAAGATGTCAGCCCCTACGACGTCTATGACATGGCCGGGAACGCCATGGAGTGGACATTGAGCTGGTACCAGGCTTATCCGGGAAATGAGTATCCGTTTAAAAAATTCGGGAAACAGTTCAAGGTGCTTCGCGGCAACGGATTCCAGAAAGGTGGGCATTATTTTCTGGAGGCCTACCGTTACATGTTTTACCGGACCGAGGCCAACCCCGATGAATACTTCGAAAACGTCGGGTTCCGGTGCGTCCGGCCGGTCATTTACCAGAAGTGATTGGATTCTCCCCGGCAGTTTTTCGTTTCAGGGGCCGCCACCAGAACGAAGAAAAGACCACCGCCGCGAAAATCATATCGACCATAAATACCCTTTGCGGCGTGAACCATTCCATGTAAATGATGCGGTTCAGCCAGGTGGCCAGGAACGATCCTTCGTAGGACTCCCCGCTGGTCCCTTCCTCGAGAACGGTTAGCGGACAGGGGATTTGCAGAATCATCAGCAGGGTGATGAAGGCGAGGACCCCGGCATGAATCAGGCGGAAGCGGCGGTTATTCGTGATCAGGGCAACCGGGAACCCGATCACCATGAATAAAATCACTCCCAAATGTAACAATAAGATGAAAATCGCCATGGCCGGGATCCGTCCGGAGGGAAATTCCCCGGGAGATTTTTATTCCAGAATGGTGTTATCCAGAATGGCTTCCTTGAGCAGGGCCTTGGAGATATTCGCGTCCACCAGGTAAGCGTCCTTCAGATTGGCCTTGCTGAAATTGGCGCCGTGGAGGTTGGCCTCTAGGAGGAAGGCGTTTTTCAAGTTGGCGCCTTCCAGGTTGGCGTAGGTCAGGTCGGCGCCTTCCAGATTGATTTCCTCCATTTCCGCTCCCTTGCAGAAGGAATCCTTTAATTCACAGCCGACCATTTCCGCGTGTGAGAGTTTGACCCCCTTGAGCGTGCAGGAATTGAAATCACAATATTTCAATATGGCTCCCCTCAGATCGACATTGGAGAATTTGCAAAACCCGAAGTCGGAACCCCGGGCGTTGACGCCGTTCATTTTGGATCCGGAGATGTCAACGGACTTGGCGTAGGTGTACATCAGCCGGGCGAACCCCAGGTCGCTGTTCTGGATTTTCGACGACGAAAGATTGCTGTGGCTCATGTTGCTTCCCCGAAGATGGCACCCTTTGATCTGCGCGGAAGCGAAAACAGATTTCTCCAGGTTGGCGTTTTTAAAATCACAGTTGATCAGGGTGGCATCTTCGAAATTCGCGTTTTCCAGATTGCAGGAAGTGAAATTAACGTTTTTGATTTTGGCTTTTCTGAAAGAGGTGTTTTTGAGTTTGGCCTGGGAAAAATTAATTTCTACCAGTTCCGATTTGTCGAAACTGGAACCTGTAAACACGGAAAAAATAAACGAGATGCCATTCAGACTGATGCCCTTGAGGTCGTACGAGGTGAAATTAACACCATCTTGAACGTTATTGTCCAAGGTCAGAGAAAGGATTTCTTCGATATGCGACATTAAAGTTTCCAGTTTGAGGTCTGAGGTCGGTTCACATGGATGTCGGCGCCGGTGAAGGCTCCTGTTGGGCAAGGCCCGTTTTCAGGTAATTCAGAATATAGTTGTTCAGCCAGTAAAGATTCATGGAATCCCTGCGTCTCCCCGGCACGAACACATTCAGGTGACGGGAATGGTCCAGCTCGTGACCGGACGTTTGGGGAAGGAGGTCGTCGAGGCTCCGTTCCATACAATTTATACCCGAATATGTTTTGCAGAACAACTCCCCCCAGGAAGTCAGGTAAATCGTCACCATATGCCGAATGCGTTCCAGGCGTTTGTTGATGAAATCGAACATCTCCTTGCGGGTTTTGCATTCATTGATGTTTCCGATGGTGATTTCCCGTGGAATGGGATTGCCAAAGTCGACAATGACCAACATCTGTTTGATACGTGCGTTGGCCAATAACGCTTCGTTTGAGATGTCGGCAATATTGACCTGCGCCAGAAAACTGGACAGTTCGTTTAACAGGTTTTTCAAATCCTGACCCTTGATGGAATGCTGTTCGGATCGCAACAGGAGGACGGTGTCCTGGTTGTACAGGTTGTTGAAACAGGTGAAGGCAATCAGGAACTGCAGGGTGGACGCTTTTTTGATGATATTTTCCTGGGGGATCAGCTCCAGCAGGGCCAGCGTTTTTCCGCGAATGAGATACCAGGTTCCCTTGTCGGTCGGGTTGGTCTGGTGGTGGAGGAAGGTCAGTTCCTTTTCGCTGGTGTCGCCATCGACCAGGGCGAACAGGTTTTCCACTTTGTTGACGGTCTTGCGGTAAAAGCTGAACAACTTGCGGCCCAGAAGATGCGTATCCCGGTCTGTGATGAGGTTTTTCCTGGGTCCCAGTTTGGCGTTGGCTTCCGATATATTCTTGTAGGAGTTCATCAGAATCTGGTTCATCCGGTTTCCGAGCGCCACTTTTTCCATCATCTGCCAGTCCATATAGGAGTTGAGCTTTCCCACCCGTTGCGGGTCCCAATCCCAGTCATTGATCAGCTCGATCAGCATTTTTTTGTTGGGGTCCGTACTGCCGTGAACCAGTTCGTAATTATTGACCTTAGATCCTGTTTTCAAATAAAATGCGATCCGGAGCGCATCCACTTCACGTTCGGTTTTGGTAGTCTGGAAATATTTTTCCACCCGTTCGAATAAATTTTTATAGGTATCGATTTTTTCAAAAGGCATGCCGGAGAATATTTTTTTCTTGATTTCATGGCACAGCAGGTTGGACCGGGTATTGTTGAACATGTATTCTTCCAGCAACCCCATCTTCATGAGTGTTTTAAACGGGGCTTTGAACGATTTGATCAGGGTCCAGATCGAACCGCCAAAAAATTCTTCCTGGGAGATGTCGTCGACATTGCCGGTATCCACGAAATCGTCCCGGTTCAACAGGGTCTGATTGGTTTGGACCAGACGGTACAGATTTTCATACAGGGTGTCGTCCGTATTGAGGGGAACGACCCACTAGAAAGGACATTTTCCTCCTGTGATCACGGCGGTCCGATACATTTCT
>CAYPKH010000163.1:0-5001 GCA_964411245.1 uncultured Nitrospina sp. | reverse complement strand
TATAAAACCCAGCGCCGATCCGCTTGCCATCGGAGAGGGAATTCAGAGGCGAGGAATCCCCCATCAGGAAAGCCGGATCGGACAGCTGTTGCGCCATGGAAGTCCCCAGGGGAAAGATACATTCTTCCAGCCCGACGATAAACACCGCCAGACCCAGCACCACCATGATCATTCCCGTTAACATTTTTTTCCAGTGAGGCAGTTTTTTCCGAATGACTCCCCATTGAAAAAAAGCGATCACTAGAATGATGGGAAGAATATCCATCAGGGTGATGAACAGTGAGTCATAAATGATGTCGAAATAATTGAGTTCCTGCATGCTCAACTCGGACCGAAAATGAATATGCCGTACATCATGACGAATAAAATGGGCGTCAAACTGGCCAGGGCGATCAATCCGAACCCGTCGATCATCGGATTTCTTCCCCGGATGGACGAGGCCAGACCGATCCCCAATGCGGTGATCAGGGGTACGGTGATAGTAGAGGTAGTGATACCGCCGGCATCGTAGGCGATGCCGATGATTTCTTGGGGAGCGAACAGCGTCGCCAGAACGATGAGGGAATAACCGCCCAGTATAAAGATCACCAGGGGCCAACCCTTGATGATCCGGATCACGCCGATGGCCCCGGCCAGTCCCACTGAAAAAGCCGTGGTCAGCCGCAGTCCCAAGACGTAATCAGCTATCGATTCTTTCGCCCGGTCAATGACCCCCGCATCGGCGGCTACCTGGCCGGCTTTCTGAGAGATAACCGTTAAAGCTGGTTCGGCAATGGTGGTGGCAAATCCCAGGGTGAAGCCGAACAGGACGATCCAAAACACGTTTCCCTTTATGGCAAACTCCACGGCCAGCCGTTCCCCGAGGGGGAACAGGGCCTGTTCCAGTCCCTGTAAAAAAATAAACAGGCCGATGACGACCAGGACAACTCCGAAAAGGGTTTCTTTGAGGTGAGGAAACGGTTTTTGAATCACCACCAATTGAAAAAAGGTGATGAC
Source organism: uncultured Nitrospina sp. (assembly GCA_964411245.1). Classification (GTDB taxonomy): domain Bacteria; phylum Nitrospinota; class Nitrospinia; order Nitrospinales; family Nitrospinaceae; genus SZUA-226. The sequence continues at coordinate 4,005 of CAYPKH010000163.1, read as the reverse complement.
CAAAATAATCGGAAGGACATTCAAGAAGGTCTGGGAAAATTTGGAAAGTAAAGATCGAAGAGTTTTAACCATTGCTGGGCTTGAACTACCAGGGACCATTACCCGGGGAAGAGGAATTCAGGCGGAAGGAAGGCCAGGGGGAGGCGGTCCAAAGGTGGGTCTTGCGCCTAACCGGAAGTCGTTGCCGTTTGCGGATTACTTATCGGGAGACTCCTTGGCCTCACTTGCCGTATCCACCTGGGCCGCTTCTTCGCCAGTACTTTCAGGAACCACTTTCGGTTCCTCCGCCCCTTCAATGTCTTCCTGAGGCTGATCGCCGGATGACAGTTCCTCCTGCTCCGCCTCTTTCATGGAAGTTTTAAAGTTCTTGATGCTTCTTCCAAAGGCGCTGCCAATTTCCGGAAGTTTTCCCGCACCGAATATGATCATAATGATAACCAGAATGATCATTAATTCCGGAAAACCTATACCCATCATAGCGATTTCTCCATCTGAACATTAATATTGAGCGGCCCAAGTATAACAAAAATTGTTGGAAAACCAACCTTTTAATAGCCTTATTTGATAAAGTAGGTTGGCAAGACCCATATGACATCAGGCTTCTTGGACGGAACCCATGAATCAGGACTTTATTTTAGAATTGTTTTATTCGCTGAATGGGAATCTGGATCAGATCAACGCGGCGATCGACGCCAAGCTGAACCGGGACGGAACCCGCAAAATCACGACCTTTGAGTTGTTCATCAAAAGCCGCATCAGCCGGAACAAGAAGGTTCTGAAAATGGCCAATATGAATATCAACCCGAATGAGGCCGCTTATTTGAGTCTTTATCCAGAGTTGTCCGATCTCGAGGTGCTTGATCTGAGGAAAAATTTTCTGGGGGACAGCGGGTTTCAGGCTATCGCCCGGTCGCCCGTCCTCAAAAATATAAAGAAGTTGGACCTGCGCAATAATCAGATCACCCGCGTCAGCGTGGAATTGTTTGCCAAGGAAACCGCCATGACCGGGCTGGAAAAAATAGATTTACGGTCGAACAAACTCGGTAAACGGTGGGAGGATAAATTGAAGGAAACCGGCCGGTTTCCCCATCTTCGAGAAGTTAAAACCCTGTAAAGCGGTTTTCCGTTAAATAATGGTCCGCGTTTTATTTTCCCGGATTTTCTGAACCATTTTTTCCGCCAGTTCCCTGGCCTTGATTTCATAGGTCCCTCTGGCCAGAGTTGCCTTGTATTGCTCCACCAGATCCCGGCGGATCTCCGGCGTCCCTTCGCTCTTCAGCACCACATGCTTCAACACTTTTTTAAACGATTCCGAAGGTGCGACTGCGGACTTCTGTGCCTTCGCCGCGGTATTTTTCTTATCAACGCGCGAGGACGGCAGGCTTTTTCCTGACGAGGAATTTAAAGACAACTCATTCATAACCGGGTTCGCTTATTGGTCCAATATCACTTCTTAGGTATTTTTCGGCTTTTTTGAAATATTTCTTAAGAAAAGAAGTGGGTGACGGGGTGTGAAAATTGATTCTAAACCCGCGAAAATAAAGACAAATTTACAATCAATGTAATTTTATGTTGATTCTAACTTATTGAAATCTTATAATTTAACCAATTGGTTTTTCTCCTGTTTGGACCCACTTGAGGAAAGGTCTCCCCGCCTTGCAAGTGGGTCCTTACTTTTCAGAATTGATTTCTCCTGCCTTACCCTTTTTGATTCCTTCCAAATCCTCTTTTTCGCAAATGCCCATATTTTGTTAAAATAAGCCAACTCAATAAGGGGAACGATTATGGTCCATCAAGATATTCATGTGGAAGGGATGACTTGCGGTCATTGCGTGGAAACAGTAACCCAGGCGGTGAACTCTCTGGAGGGCGTCAGCCGAGTCGATGTCGATTTAGACAAGAAACAGGTCGCGGTGGATTTTGATGCAAAACGAATCGATCTGGGGGCGATTTCTTCGAAAATCATTGAGGTGGGATTCGAGGTGGTCTCGAATTAATGTCAACGGCTCAGGAGAGATACTTGCCGACTTCCACATAAACTGTTTTGCGGGTGCCGTCGCGGATAATTCTGAGCGGCACCGATTTTCCGATACGTGTTTCGGCCACCAGCTTCTGCAGGCTTTTGAAGTCGGGCACGGATTGCCCGTCGAACGAGATGATGATATCGCCCTGCAGCAATCCTGCCCTTTGCGCCGGCGCCCCGTCATCCACACTGTTGACCAGCACCCCCTCATCCGGTGACACCTTGAAGGAAACCGCCAGCTCCGGAGTCAGCGATTGGACGCCCACTCCCAACCAGCCGCGTTCCACCGTTCCTTTGTCAATGAGGGCATCGGCAATGCGGATGGCCATTTCCACGGGAATGGCGAACCCGACCCCCGAGCCGATTTCCGCAATGGCGGTATTGATGCCCACCACCCGGCCATCCAGATCGATCAAGGGACCGCCGCTGTTTCCCGGATTAATCGACGCGTCGGTTTGCAGAAAATTTTCAAAGGTGGCGATTCCCAGATCGGACCGACGGGTGCCGCTGATGACTCCCACGGTCACTGTACCGGCCAGACCGTAAGGGTTCCCGATCGCCATCACCCATTCACCCACTCTCAGGTTTTCAGTCGAACCAAACACCGGCGTCGGGAAATTGGAGAAGGAAAAAATTTTCAGCACGGCCAGATCAGTCATCGGATCCACCCCGACAATTCTGGCGGAAAATTCCCTCTGGTCCATCAATTTGACCATGATCTCGTCGGCGTTTTCAATAACATGATGATTGGTCAGAATATATCCCCGGGAATCGTAAATCACCCCGGACCCCAGACTTTCCACCCGGTATTTCTTATTCAGCGAACCCGACAGCCAACTTTGAAAATTTGAAAACCAGTTTGATCCGTTGCGGAGTCTTTTTTTCCGGAAGGGCATTTCCACCAGCTGGTTGATGCTCACCACGGTGGGTTTCAATTGTTTGGCATTACGTACGAAAGCGTTCTGGAGTTCGAGGATATCCTGATAGCCCTCAAGTTCTTCATAAATGCCAGGGGTAAGACTGACGGGTTGAGAAAAGGGCAGGGGGGCTTCAAAGTTCCTGACGCCATAATAGTTGATGAGCGCCGCGCCTCCGAGTAATAGAAGCGATACCGCGTAAACAATTTTTTTCATGGCCGTATCATATCAAACTCGCCTGATTCCTGTATATAAGATAACCATTCCAAAGGTCAATTCCCGGTACGTCACCTCATCAAACCCGGCCCGCTGCATCCGGCTCTTAAATTCCTCCCGGACGGGAAATGCAGCTACCGATTCAGGCAGATAGGTGTAGGCGCTGGGATGCCGGGACACCCACCGGCCCACTCGCGGAAGCAGGGTCACAAAATAAAACCGGTAGAGAAAGTTCAACACCGGATGGCGCGGCAACGCAAATTCCAGAATGACGGAGCGGCCGCCGGGCTTCAGGACGCGGACCATTTCGCGCAAACTCCCATCCACGTCGGAAAAATTACGCACGCCAAACGCCGTAGTCGTGCCGTCGAAGGAATGATCTGCAAACGGAAGTTTCTCGGCGGACCCGGTTTGCAATTGGATCATCCCGGCCCTGTCCTGCGAATCGATTTTTTGCCGGGCCAACTCCAGCATGGGTTCGCTGAAATCCATTCCCACCACCCGAACCTCGCGGGTGTTCGATTGGCGGACGATTTCCAGCGCCACATCCGCCGTCCCGGTGGCAATATCCAGGAAATATTCTCCCGGTTTCGGAGCCAGCCGGGCCACCGCCCGCCTCCTCCAATACCGGTCGCGGCCGCCGCTCAGCAGACGGTTCAACAGGTCGTACCGGGGCGCAATGGCGTTGAACATTTGGTGCACCTGCCGGTTGAAGGCCGCCGGATTTTCAGTTCGTTCCATGATAAGGTCGAGGGTTGAAATGAGGCCAAAGTCCTTTATGGGATGGGGTTCAGATTATCAGAATTTGACTCCCACCGTGGATTTATTTATATTGACAGGAAGGATCCC
>CAYPKH010000162.1:0-5042 GCA_964411245.1 uncultured Nitrospina sp. | reverse complement strand
CGCCGACCGATACCGTCTGGGGATCTCCGGTCTTGAAGCGCAGGGCGATTTTGAGGGTTGGGTCCTGCAGGCCGAACGCCGCCAGGTCCTTCGGGGCTTCGTCCGCCACGCGGGTGATGCGCGCCTCCTCCAGGGTGAGCAACAGTTGATTGATGATGCCGTCGGCTCCCGGCACCGCCAGCGGTTCGACGATGTTCCAGCGCGAGGTCTTGGGATCGCGCCGCACCTTGAGGGTGCCGGACGATTTGATGAGTTCGAACTCCTCGACGTCCTCCACTTTGAATTGAATCACCAGCTTGGAGCGCCGGGCTTCTTCGTCCTTCTTCTTGGCGGTGGGCACCTCGACCAGGGCCAGGTACAGGCCGAGCGCGATAAATATGAGGATCCACCAGAGGGTGTTACGAAACTTCATAACGATCGTCTTTTCCACCAGACCCGGAACCCGGCGAGGATCACCAGAGCGGGAAAGGCAATGATGCCCAGCATAAACGTCAGGTTCCCTTGCGTTTCGGTGAGGGTGATCGGGCTCCATTTTCTTGTGCGCGGCCGGATGGAGATGAGGTTTTCTTCTTTGGCCAGCCAGGAAGCGGTGTTCAGAAAAAAGTCACCGTTGCCGTATAAACTGAAATATTGGTTACTGGCAAAATCCGAATCGCCGACCACGACCAGATGCGCTTTGTTTACAGGAGCCGGCGGCTCTGTCTTTGGATCGTCAGGAGATCCCCCGGGTTTGGCTTCGGCGCGATCAACCGGTTTTATTTCTTTAGAGGATACGACGGCCACGGGCACCGGACCCTGCAGGTCGATTCCCGGATCGAGTTTGATTTTCCCGGACCGGTATTCCTTCTCCGCCCAACTCTTGGGTCCGGAAAACAGAATTTCCGTCGTTTCCAGGCCCTCGGTGGTAATGGCGGATACGGAGCGGACCAGCGGGTAGATGGTTTGCTGGCCCATTTCGCGGGTAATCGGGTGATCGGCGATTTGACTGACAATGGGCGTGGTGTAATCCGCGCCGAACAGTTTGGCCAGGGGGTCGATTACCAGGTCGTCACGGATATCGACGCCCCAACGCTCCAGAAAAAGGGTGAGCCCGGAATCCTGTTGCGGGTCCAGCAACAACATCACCGCGCCGCCCTTGTTGAGATACGCTTCCACCGCCTCGATTTCCGATTTCTGTAAAGCCTTTTCCGGTCCGTTGATGATCAGCGCGTCCGTATCCTCCGGCACCTTGCCGGTTTGCAGAAGCAGCAGTTGCTCCACTTTATAATGATCCCGCTCCAGCGATTGTTTGGCCTGGGAGTAACCGTTTTTTCCCTTATCCTCAATGCTCTTTTCCTTGTGGCCGCTCAAAAAATAAATTTTCTTTTGTTGATCCCGTGTGACTTGTAACAGAGCATTGGTCAGGTTTTCTTCCGTAGCCTTTTTGATTTTGGTTTCCTGTTTCCCGCTTTCCAGCACCACCGTGCCGTAGGTGGTGACTCCATACCGCTTGGTGACGGCGGGATGCCGGTCCGGGTCGACAAACTCCACTTCGATTTTGTCCGTTAATTCTTGATATCCGTCGGCCAGCCGTTGAAACTCATTGCGTCCGGCGTTGCCGGTTTCGAAGAAAGCGGTCATTTTGACTTTTCTGGGGAGGTGAGCCGCGATCTTTTGGGTTTGCGGAGCCAACGTGTAGACGGAAGTTTCCGTGAGGTCCCAGCGGAATTTATGGCGGTGGGTCAGGATGTTGATAAAAACCAGAATGCCCAGAAATACGAAAATCACCACAGTGGCGTTCATGCCGTGCAGGACGGTGCGGGTTTTCAGGGACCGAGTCACTTCCTGCCGGTCCACCACAAAAAAGAAGATGGCGTTGAGGCCCGCGACCGCGGCAAAGGTCAGCGACCAGAGCGTCAATTCCGGCAGGAACAGGTAAACCATCAGCGCCGCGAAGCCGAGAATCAAAGCCGTCCAACCTGCGATGGGAGCCAATCCTTTCATCGCCTCACCTCCATCTCCGGGAATCCAGAACCCGGTAAGTAATAAACAGAACGAACGCTATAAAAGAGAGATAATAGGCGAGATCGCTGGAATCGACGATACCCCTCAAGAAAGATTCCAGATGGCTCCCCAGTGAGAGGTATTCCAGAATCGTTCCGATACCGGTATCGGTGTTCCGGGCGGGAAGCGCCATCAACCACATGAGAAAGGCCAGGCCGAAACCGATAACGGCGGCGACGATCTGGTTGTCCGTCAGCGAAGAAGCAAACACGCCCATGGCGATATAACATCCCGTCATGAGGAGGATGCCCAGATACCCGGAGAAAATCGGCCCCCATTCGGGCTCTCCCAGCAGCATGATCATTATTATGGAATAGGAAGACAACAGGATCATAAACGCCACGATTGCGAGACAGGCCAGGAATTTCCCCGCGACGATTTCCCTGAGATGCACCGGGGAAGACAACAGCAGGGCAAAGGTTTTGTTTTTTCTTTCTTCGGCGAAACTGCGCATGGTGATGAGGGGGATGATAAACAGGAGAATGACGCTCATATTTCCCAGCGAAGGCACGATGACCATTTCGTTGGCATTGATCGAATACCCGGCCTTCTGGAGTGCCGCCGCTTGGGGTGCCGCCTGCAGGCTGGCCTGGCTGAAGTCGGAAAGGATGGCAAAAAACAGGAAGCTGTACAGAACCAGAAAAACCGTGGTCACCACATAAAAAATCGGCGAATAAAAGAACGATCCTATTTCGCGTTTGGCGATCCAAAAGATGGATTTCATGCCTGGGCCTCCTTGACGTCCTTTTCCTCGGTAGTCAGTTTCAGGAAAATATCCTCCAGCGTCATGTCCATGGGTTTCAATTCTTCGATGCCCCATTGCTGGTCCAGCGCAAGACGGGCCACCTCATCCTGCAGATGCACGTCCGGTTCGCTTTCGATAACAAAAAGGTTCTGCCCGCGCGTTTGCACCGAGAGCACCCGGTCTAATCCCTCCAGTTTGCCTTGAATGCCGTCGGCCGGGTGACGCACCTTGAGTTCCAGTCGGCGGGCATGGCGCATGGACGCGTTGAGACCGTCCAGCGAATCCATGGCGACAATTTCTCCCTCATTAATGATGATGACACGCTGGCAGATCTGCGTAATCTCCGGCAGGATGTGCGAGCTGAGCAGAATGGTGTGAGCGGTGCCCAACTCTTGAATCAGTTTTCTGATTTCGATGATTTGAATCGGATCGAGGCCGATAGTCGGCTCGTCCAGAATCAGAATCTTGGGATCGTGGATCATGGCCTGGGCCAGTCCGACCCTCTGCCGGTAGCCCTTGGACAGGCGCCCGATGATGCGGTGGCGCACGTCCCCCAGTCCGCATCGTTCCAGCACTCGGTCCACCGCCGCCGCGATTTTCTTTTGGGGAACGTGGCGCAGGCCCGCCGAAAATTCGAGGAATTTGGACACCACCATGTCCTGGTAGAGCGGCGGGGTTTCGGGAAGGTAGCCGATGACCTTGCGGATTTCCAGCGATTGGTCGAACGTGTCAAACCCGCACACCCGTGCCTTGCCTTCCGTGGCGGGAAGGATGCAGGTCAGAATATCCATGGTCGTGGTTTTCCCCGCTCCGTTGGGTCCTAAAAACCCGACCACTTCTCCCGGGTTGATTTGGAACGAGAGATCTTTGACGGCTGACCGGGGACCATAATTCTTGGTCAGGTGTTCAACCTCGATCATGGATTTCCTCTGGAAATTTTCGGCAGGACAATAATTTTATGGAATTAAAGGTTATCAACAGACGTCCAACTTTTTTAAAAAATTATCACAGGAGAGAATTTGTTTCCATTAAAAAATTTTAATCGGTGTTTATTGCCGATGGCTCTGGAACGTTACACCCGGAACATTCCCCAGATCCAGAGTCCGTAACACGCCAGCCAGCCGCCGGCCCAGCGAAGCGCCGAGCGGGTCTGGAACGCCCCTTTTGGGGAGAATCCCTTAAAAATAAAAAGAAAGGCGCAGGCCACCCATCCCCCAAACCCGATCTCGGTCAATACCGCCCACCCGGCATGTGGCGGTCTTTCGCGCGACAACAGTTCCAGGTACTCCGCTTGGCGTTCGTCATAGGATTTGTTCCGGTCGGCTGCGGAGTAACCCGGTTTGGAAGCCATCAAGGCGGCGATTTTTTCGTTGCACCGGACGATCCAATCCTGGCCGGGCGTGTAGAAACTGCGCGCTGCGTAAAAAGCGCCCCGGAGTATCCGGAGGGTATTGAGCGCCTGTTCGACGTCTCCCTGTTGTTCCCGGTCCGCCGCGTAGTCCCACATTTTTTGCGCCGCCTCATCGCTCAGCGACAGAAAGGGAACGTGCCAGTGAATGACGCGTTCATAATGTTCCATGGCTTTATCGGGGTCGGTGCTCTCAAGCGCCTGCGCCCGGTTCCACTCGTCGTAAGCATTCCACACGATTTTGAGGCCGGTGCTTAAAACCACGAGCGCCATGGCCAGCGCAATCCACCATGCCGGGCTTCCCCAACTGTTTTTGTTCATGGAAGCCGTTTCAGAGTGCGGGGTCATGGTAAGTAAGGGCAGGGTTAAAGGGGCCGCAGGAAGCCCGATGGTTGCTGAAAACCAAGTTTCCCGGCAGGTCTTACTAGTATAACACAGGGGAGCCGCCGGGCGCCGCCCGGGTCCAAACAAAAAGCGCCCCCGAGAAAACTCAGGGACGCTTTCAATGATAAACGGAAAAGATCCGTTGATTTTAACCTAACAACTGCAAGACCGACTGCGGGATCAGGTTGGCCTGACCCACCATGGCGGTGGCGGCTTCCACCAGGATCTGGTTCCGCGTCAGCAGAGCTATTTCCGCGGCGATGTCGGCATCCCGGATCTGGGATTCGGCGGCCGTCAGGTTTTCGATCACCGTGGCCTGGGTGTTGATGATACGGACCATCCGGTTTTGCGTCGCGGCCACCCCGGCGCGGATGGTGATCACCGCGTCGGTAGCCGTATCCAGCGAGGCCACCGCGGTCTGGGCCGCGACGGCGGAACTACTGATATCCAGGCCGACAATCG
>CAYPKH010000161.1:0-5099 GCA_964411245.1 uncultured Nitrospina sp. | reverse complement strand
GTACGGTTGCGCCTTTTGAATGGCCGCTTTGACATTGCCGGGATTCAGACCTCCAGCGATGATAATCGGACCGTACTTTTTCGCACGCCGGGCCAGGTCCCAGTCAAACACCTCGCCGGTGCCGCCCCGTTGATCTTCTTTATACGTATCGAGCAAAAATCCGTCCACCGGATAGCGGGACAGACCTTTAAGCGACCCGGCATCTTTAACCCGAACCGCCTTGATCACCCGGTGCCTGATCTTTCTGCAAAACGCCGGCGACTCGTCGCCGTGCAGTTGCACCGCATCCAGCCCGCAACGGTCGGCGATACGGTTGACGGTCTCCACCGTCTCATTGACAAACACGCCGACCCGATTGACGAAGGGTGGCAGTTTTGAACAAATGTCCTTTGCGGTTTTAGCGGTAACATAGCGCGGGCTTTTTCTGTAAAAAATAAACCCGATGGCATCGGCACCACATTCCACCGCCTGCAGGGCGTCCTCGAGGCGCGTGGTGCCACAGACCTTGACCTTAACCGGCGGGTTGGGTTTTGCCATGTCCCGTAAACTCCTGAAGCTTATCGGAAATAGAATGCGCTTTCATCAGGCTTTCGCCGATGAGAAAGGCATGCATCCCCAGCCCTTTGAACTCCTCGATCTGCGCCCGGCTGTCGATGCCGCTCTCGCACACGAGGAGCAGGTTGTCCATGCCGCGCGTTTCCTTGAGCAGTCGGCGGGAAATCTCGAGATCGGTTTTACCCGTGGTCAAATCCCGGTTGTTGATGCCCAGCAAATCCGCGCCGGCATGAAACGCTTTTTCCATATCCCGCTCGTGATGCGTTTCCACCAGCGCGGTGAGGCCGATCTCTTGGCCCAACTCCAGCAAATCCCGCAACTGATTCTTATCCAGCGAAGTGGCGATCAACAGAAAAAAATCCGCCCCGCAGGCGCGTGATTCATACACCTGGTATTCGTCAAAAATAAAATCCTTGCGCAACAGGGGAATCGACACCCTCCGGCTGGCCTGCTCGACGTACTCCAGACTGCCGCCGAAAAACCGGCTTTCGGTCAAAATGGAAATCGCCGTAGCGCCGCTCTCCGCATAGGTCCGGGCAATCGCCAGGGGATCGAACTGCTCCACCAAGTCGCCTTGAAACGGTGTGCGCCGCTTGATTTCAGCGATGATTTTCGAACCTTCCCCGGGGGCCCTGATCGCATCGGTGATGGGGATCACATCACGCTGGCCGCCCATTTTATTTTTGACCTCGGTCAGCGGGCTCTTCCGTTGGGTTTCTTCCAGCTCCACCTTTTTGGCGGCGAATATTTTATCGAGAATATTGGCCATGCTGCCCTGCCCTACGAATGACTAAGCCGGCACAGGTCTTTCAATTTTTGCCGCGCCTCGCCGGAGTTGATGGATTTTTTTGCGACTTCGAGCCCCTCCTTGAAACCGGTGGCCTTGCCCGCCGCGACGATTGCCGCCGCCGCGTTGAGCAGAACAATATCGCGTTTGGGACCGCCCGCTCCGTCCAGCAATTCTCGAAGGATGGTCGCATTGTCCTCCGCCGAGCCGCCTTTTAAATCCTGCTCCGAACAATACTCAAGGCCCAACTCCGTAGGGTCGAGATAGTAATCCTTTATTTTTCCATTATTTAACTCAGAAATTTTCGTGTTACACGTTAAGGTGATTTCGTCGAGGCCGTCCTCGCCGTGCACCACAAACGCGTGCCGGGTGCCCAGGTTTTTGAGCACATGAGCCAGCGGCGAGGTCCATTTGGAATCGAACACTCCCACCACCTGCGCCTGAACACGGGCGGGATTGGTCAGCGGTCCCAGCAGGTTGAACACTGTGCGGAAACCCAATTCCCGGCGGACATCCGCCGCGTGTTTCATGGCTTTATGCAGGGTCGGGGCGAACAGGAACCCGATACCCGCCAACTCGACGCAACGCTCCACCACCGATTTGTCCGCCTCGATATTGACCCCGAGGCATTTAAGCACGTCGGCGCTTCCCGACCGGCTGGAGACCGCCCGGTTGCCGTGCTTGGCGACGGGTATCCCCGCTCCGGCCACGACAAACGCGGCGGTGGTGGAAATATTGAAGGTGTCGGCACCGTCGCCGCCGGTGCCGCAGGTATCGACCACCCCCTCTATGGGAATGTTCAGCGGTTCCGCCTTTTCGCGCATCACCTGCGCGGCGCCGGAAATTTCCGCCACGGTCTCGCCTTTCATGCGAAGCGCGGTGAGGAACGCACCCAACAGCGAACGGTCCACCTTACCCTCCATGACCTGGGTCATGATGGATATCATTTCGTCTTCGGTCAGGTCGTTCCCGTCGACCACCTTATGCAGGATGTCCTGTGCCTTCATGTTCGTTTACCTTTTCGGCTGGCAGATCGATAAAGTTTTTCAGCAAATCCTTGCCATGAATCGTCAGAATCGATTCCGGATGAAACTGCACGCCTTCGACCGCCAGCTCTTTGTGGCGGATGCCCATGATCTCGCCGTCATCCGATTCGGCGGTGATTTCAAAACAGTCGGGCAAGTTGGCGCGATTGACCACCAGGGAATGGTAGCGGGTGGCTTCGAACGGGTTGGGCAGACCCCGGAACACGGTTTTGCAGTCGTGTTGGATCATCGAGGTTTTGCCGTGCATGAGTTTTCGGGCTTTGATGATTTCGCCGCCGAACGCCTCCGCCACCGACTGGTGTCCCAGGCACACGCCCAGCAGAGGAATCTTTCCGGCAAAGTGGCCCACCACTTCCTTGGAGATGCCCGCTTTCGAGGGTGTGCAGGGACCGGGAGAAATCACGATTTTTTCGGGAGCCCGTCTTTCGATCTCATCAATGGAAATCTGATCGTTGCGGTACACCTCCAGCTCCGCGCCCAGTTCGCCCAGGTATTGAACGAGGTTGTAGGTGAAGGAGTCGTAATTGTCGATCATCAGGATCATGGCAGAAGCCCCCTTCCCGCCAGACCGATGGCCTTGAGCATGGCCCGTCCCTTGCTCATGGTTTCCTCAAATTCATTGTCCGGAACCGAGTCGGCGACGATCCCTGCGCCGACGCCGAGGTAACCGACCTGATCCTTCACCACCAGAGTGCGGATGGCGATGGCGGTATCCATATTCCCCGAAAAGCTGATGTAGCCGACCGCGCCGGCATAGATTCCGCGGCGCGTCGGTTCCAACTCATCGATAATTTCCATGGCGCGAATCTTGGGCGCGCCGGACACCGTGCCCGCCGGGAACGCCGCTTTCAGCACGTCGAAACAGTCGAGCCCCTCCTTCAACCGGCCGCGCACGTTGGACACGATATGCATGACGTGGGAATAACGCTCGATGGTGAATTTTTCGTTCACTTCAATCGAGTTGATCTGCGCCACCCGGCCCAAGTCGTTGCGGCCGAGATCGACCAGCATGATGTGTTCGGCCAATTCCTTTTCGTCCTGAAGCAGATCCCTTTCCAAATATTGGTCCTCCTCTTCATTTTGGCCACGCTTGCGCGTTCCTGCGATGGGGCGGACCTCCACCTGCTCCCCTTCCAGACGGACCAGAACCTCCGGCGACGAACCGACTACCTGAATATCCTCAAAATTCAGATAGTACATGTAAGGCGAGGGATTGATGGTCCGCAGGGCCCGGTAAATGGTGAAGGGATCCTGCTGAATATCGAACTTGAGGCGTTGCGACAACACCACCTGAATGGCGTCACCCTCATGGATATAGCGCTTGGCCTTGAGCACCGCCTCTTTGAACTGCTCCTTGGCGAAATTGGATTCGATGCGCGGGTCCTCTTCCACCGGGGAGTCCGTGGCGACGTCCGTGGTATTGGGAACGGGTTGGCGCAGTTTCTTTTCCAGGGCGTCGATCTGGGCGGTGGTTTCTTTATAAACTTCTTCCAGGTCGCGTCCTTCGGTATGGGCGTTGGACACCACCTTGATCGTCTGGTTGACGTTGTCGAAGATGAGCAGGGTGTCGGTGATGACGAAAACCGAATCGGGAATGTCCAGGTCGTCTTCCGTTTCATCGGGCAGGTTTTCGAAATAACGCACCATGTCGTAACTGATGAAACCTACGGCGCCGCCGGAAAACCGCGGCAGACCCGGCGTGTCCACCGGCTGATAACGGGACAGAATGTCCTTGAGGACGGTCAGCGGAACAGCGTCGTCGACGTTTTTCTTTTCCGCGACGCCGTTGGTGCGGACCGTGACGGTCGACCCTTTAGTCTCGATGATGGTGGACGGATTGCATCCCAGGAAACAGTAGCGCGCCCATTTGTCCCCGCCTTCGACACTTTCCAGCAGAAAAGAGTAGGGTTCGCTGCCGATTTTCATGTAGGCGGAAACCGGGGTGTCGAGATCGGCCAGGATTTCCTTGTACACCGGAATCAGGTTGCCCTGTTTCGCGCTCTTTTTGAATTCCTCGAATGTTGGTTTGTAAGCCATAAACGCTCAATAAAAAAAGCACAGCGAAACTGTGCCCGGATGATCCGCGACCGCCAAAAGTTGTCACAATTTCAATAGGTTAGTTCCCAGACTTTATCATTTCGGGTAAGCGGGTGTCAAGGAGTTTGAAGGCGGCGGGGACGGCCCCGGAGCCGTCTCTTAAACCTAAAAAATTCAACCCTTAAGAAACTACTCGACCGCGGTCCAGTCTTCGCCGTTCCAGTGCAGGATGAGGCCGTTGTCGCCCACCGCATACATATTCTCTTCGGAGCTTCCCCAGATGGCGGTCAGGTATTCCTCGGTGTTGGATTCGATGCGGGTCCACTGGTCGCCGTCGAGAAACATAATCATGCCCAAGTCGCCGACGGCAAAGACGAACTCCGCGCTGGGGCCCCAGATGTCGAGGAAGAATTCCATGGTCTGCGAGGGCATTTCCTTGAACTGGGCGCCATTGAAATGGATCAGCGTGCCGTCGGACCCGCAGAAGTACATGTTGTCCGAACCGAATCCACAAATGCTGTACAACTCGGCGTTGGAGTTGAAGGTGAGGCGTTCCCAATGGTCGTCGACCAGGCGCAGGACCAGTCCGTCAAACCCGACGGCGTACATGCAATCTTGATTGCCCCACAAGGCGGCGACGTCGGTATTGGTTCCGGAGCGCATGAACTTCCACT
>CAYPKH010000160.1:0-5145 GCA_964411245.1 uncultured Nitrospina sp. | reverse complement strand
TCTCGTTCATTTCATACTGCACAACGCCGGCCTGATCGGCATGTCCGCCACCCACTTGGCCGGGGGACTCTGGTCCGGCGGCCTGTTGCACGCCGTGTTCGTCGGCTTCGCCCTGATGATGGGAGCCGGTCTTTTGATCATGGTATACAACTTGTTTTTCGTTTTGCTCGCACCACGGGAGGGGACCTGAACAATGACCCGGCAGGATTCTTTTAAAGAGTTCGTGCTGGACCGGTCAGCGGGTTTTCATGCGGGCGAGTTTGATGAAGGGATAAACCATCTGCGGCCAAAACCGGTTGGCCAAATCGTCCTGGACCAGTCCCACCGAGGCCGGTTCCTTTTTGTCTTTCGGCAGGTAATAGGTGCCGAACATCCAATCCAGGAAAGAAAAAAAGGTGCAGTAATTTTTGTCCGCCATTTCGCTCGCCGCGTGGTGCCAGTGATGAAACAAAGGGCTCGCCAGAACAACATCGAACCGTCCGTAAGAAAGGTTGACGTTGGAATGGATGAACATGCCATACGCCTTGCGCAACGGCATGCACAGTGCAAAAATGAAGGGATCCTTGAAAAACAGGAGCAACACCGTCAGGCTCAACAAGTATGAGATATAGGTGTTGACCGGATGGAAGCGCTCGTTGGACAGCCAGTCGAGTTCTTTCGGGCTGTGATGAATGGAGTGGAAGGGCCAGAGAAACCGCGAGTGCATCAGCCGATGCCGCCAGTAGCCCGCCAGGTCCACCAGAAATGTCGCCAACAGCAACTGCCATCCCAGGTCCCAACCGTCAATTGCCCGGCGCATTTGAAAAAAGAAACCGCTGATCCCCGTCGTCACTTGGCCGGTCACCTGCTGGTCCACCTCCATGATCAAAATCTTCGGCGCAGACCCGGCTTCCCGGTCCCGGGGAGCAGGCCGGGGGGCCGTCACCAGAAAGGTCTGGGTGACGGTATTCTCATTGTATTCGGTTTTCAGAACAAATCGGTCCATTCCCCGGAATCCGGCCCCGGGACGGTAAACCAGGCGGCCGTCCGGCTGAAGGTCTATGGTGCCGTGGTCCGGTTTTTGGGTGACGGTCTGGCGGAAGTGGCCGGACTCCGACGGATTGGGAGGCACCGGCCAGAATTGGCCGATGAGCCACGCGCTGAGTAATACACTCGCCGGATACACCAGCACCGGTAGCGCGAAAGAATAAATCAGGTCCAGGGCGCTGTCTTTTCGCCAGCGTTTCTGACGGCGGTGCGCCGGCCGCAGAAATTCCAGGAGCAGGAACACCGCCGCGGCCAAGAGCAAAAATTTTGATTTGTCTGCGATAAAGAGAAAAAACTGTTCCATATCCAATCGTTGCGGTTCAAGAGGCCGTTATTTTCCAACGAGGGGCCTCATGTCAGGTTAAAGGATTTGGAGGGCAGGCACAAGCTCCCGAGACATTGCCGGACAAGGGTCTATGGGCCGGGGAGAGCAGCGCAGGCCAGGCAGAATCACCCTATTCAGAGTATCCTTCAGGGCAAAAATTCCCCAATTTTCAAGCGATAAGTATGGGTTGTTTTCCACGAGTGTGTTAGGATACGCGTGCCAAAAAGGGGTGGTTTCGGTCACGGCAATCCGAGCGGTGGGGCCCGGCAGGGCCTTTGCGGGGGTGGGACCAGAAATCGCCTGAAAGAAAACTGGGGAACGCGCTTTTAGTCTCGTCTGGAACGCCTTCCCGCTCGATCTGAGGAGGGCGATGGGTATGCCTGTAGGTAAAGTCAAATGGTTCAACGAAAGTAAGGGTTATGGTTTTATCGAGTCCGAGGATGGGGAGGACGTCTTCGTCCACTTTTCGGAAATTCAATCCGAAGGTTTCAAAACTCTGAAGGAGGGTCAGGAGGTGGAATTCGAAAAGACCCAGGGCAAAAAGGGCCCGCAAGCCTCCAATGTCATTCCCAAATAAACTCACCAACCTATTCAACCCGGTGGAGGCTCTATCTCCGCCGGGTTTTTTGTGTCCGTTCCACAGCCGGTTTGTAAAAAAAGTATGGGAAAATCGAACCACCTGTGGTACAAAGGAGCGGTACAATGAGATGGGCTTTGAACCCGTCCGCCCGGACCCACGGGCTTTTCCGACAGCGGTGATTGGAACATTCGATTCAATGTGAACCGGCCATCCTCTGGGATGGTTTTTTTGTCGGGAAGCAGTGCCGGCCGGCGGAGGTCTTGAAGGCCGTCTTACGAAAAATCTGGGAATGCGGTTTTGGGTTTTGCTCGAGCGGCTTCCCGCTCAATCTGAAGGAGCACGATTAGTATGTCAGTAGGAAAAGTAAAGTGGTTTAACGACAGCAAGGGATACGGATTTATCGAAAGTGAAGATGGCGAAGACGTTTTCGTTCATTTCTCGGAGATTCAGGCCGAAGGATTCAAAACCCTGACGGAGGGCCAGACGGTCGAGTTCGAAAAGACCGATGGCAAGAAAGGCCCGCAGGCCTCCAACGTCATTCCCAAGTAAAACCGCGATCAACCAAAACCCCGGCCGGGCTCCCCGCCCCGCCGGGGTTTTTTTGTTTAACTCCCCCTTGCAAAGGAGGCCGGGGGGAGTCCTCCGCAATTTTAACCACCGATGAACACAGATAAACACGGATAAAACCTAGATCCTTCGCTAACGCTCAGGATGACAAAATAGTTATTAGTTGTCATTCTGAGGAGCATCCAGCGACGAAGAATCTGGGTTTTAGTTACCAGCGGCGGTTCGCCGCTTGGCTTCCTGCCAGTAGCGTTCGAGTGTGTCGAGAGGGGTGTCCTTGAGGGTTTTGCCGGATTTTTCGACCTGCGCTTCGATGTACTGAAAACGTTCGATGAATTTGTTGTTGGTGCCGCGTAACGCTTCCTCGGCGTCGATCTTCTTATGACGCGCGATGTTCACCAGCACGAATAATATATCGCCCAGTTCGGAGGCGATGTCGCCGTCCTTGCCGCTCAGCACCGCCTGCTTGAACTCGGCGATCTCCTCGTCCAGCTTGGCGAACACGTCTTTGATCTCCTGCCAATCGAAACCGTGCTTGGCGGCTTTCTTGGTGAGCTTCTGGGCGCGGGCGAGTGACGGCAGATGTTTGGGGACGCTGTCGAGCACCGACTTGTGGTCCCGGTTGGCCTTCTCGCTGATCTTGATATGCTCCCATTGATCGATCACCGCGTCCGGCGTATCGGCCTCGGCCTCTTCAAACACGTGGGGGTGGCGCCGCACCATCTTTTCCGCGAGGTTGTCGATCACCCGGGTGATGTCGAACTCCTTCCGGTTCTCGGAAATCTTGGCGTGAAACAGGATCTGGTACAACAGGTCGCCCAGCTCATCCACAATCCTTTCCGGCTGGTTGCCGTCGAGCGCTTCGAGGGTTTCGTAAGCTTCTTCGACCAGGTAGGGCTTCAACGACTCGCGCGTCTGCACGAGGTCCCACGGACAGCCGTTCTCGCCCATCAGGATATTGATGATGTCGATCAGTTTTTTAAACGCTGATTCAGGGGTGCCGCTCATGTCAGGCCACTTCCTCCGGTTCCGGGATGAATTCGACGATCACCGAGTCGGCCAGAAACAGACCCTCGCGGGTCAATACGGCCCGGTCGCCGTTGATTGCCAGTAAACCCATCCCCGCCAGACGCGCCACCCTGCCGCCGAACGCTTCACTGAATGACACGCCGAACTGTTGCTCGAAGGTTGCGAGGCGGAGTCCGTCCCGCAGGCGCAGGCCGAGCATGACCGCTTCGCCCATGCTCTGACGCCGGTCCGGTGTTTCGCGCGATTCCACCGCCATTTTGGATTCGTTAATCTGTGCGATGTAGCGGGCGGGCAGGTTGACGTTTTTGAAGCGCTCGCCGTTGAAGGCGGACGACGCCCCCGCGCCGAGTCCAATGTATTCGCCGTTTGTCCAGTAATTCAGATTGTGACGGCACCGCTTTCCCGGTTTCGCGTAGTTGGAAATTTCGTAATGGGCGTATCCCGCGCCCGTCAGGGTGTCGATGGTGATCTCATACAGCTCCCGCTGGAAATCGCCGGACGGCATCACCAAATGGCCCTGCGCCTGCTGTTTGTGGAACACCGTGCCCGGCTCGATGGTCAGGTTATACGCCGACAGATGATCCGGATTCAAGCCAATCCCTTGTTGCAAATTGGATTCCCACTGTCTGATTGTTTGCCCTGGCAAACCGAACATGAGATCGAGCGACAGGTTGTCGAATCCCGCCTGGCGGGCGCGTGCCACCGTGAGAAACACTTCATCGACGCTGTGCACCCGCTCCAGCCGTTTCAGTTCCGCCGGATCGAACGACTGCACCCCGACGCTGAGGCGGTTGAATCCCGCCTCCCGCAATTGTTTGAGATCGCTCTGCGGGATGGTCGCCGGGTTGGCCTCACAGGTGATCTCCGCCTCCGGGTCTACTTTGAAATGCTGGTGGCAGGCCTTCAGGATGCGGGCCAGGTCGGCGAAGGCCAGGGTGGTGGGCGTGCCGCCGCCGAAAAAGATCGAACCGACCCGGCGGTCTCCCGTCGCTTGCCCATAATGCTCCATTTCGGTGAGCAGGGCCCGGACGTAGGGCTCCATCTCCCCCTCGTCGATGTTATGCGAGTTGAAGTCGCAGTAGCCGCATTTGTGCAGGCAGTAGGGAATGTGCAGGTAAAGACCGATGGCGTCCATAGGGTGATCCAAGCTTGGTTTATGGGGTGTCCTATACTACAATTGACTCCGTGCAATGCAACGATCCGCCCACTTTAATAGGGAGTGAACCCCAGCATTTTAGCCTCTGAGAGCACAGGATTCAAATCGGGTTACGCCAGCCTCATCGGCAAGCCCAATGTAGGGAAATCGACCCTGCTCAATCATCTGGTAGCGCGCAAGCTGGCGGCGATTTCCCGGCGGCCGCAGACCACCCGCAACAAAATCACCGGCATCTGCCATCTGCCCGGCGGGCAGATCATCCTGATGGACACGCCCGGTATTCACCGGGCCACCAGCAAGCTTAACCAGGCGATGGTGCGGACCTCGATGAGCACCTACCGGGACGTCGACCTCATCGTGTTCATGATCGACGCGAAGCAGAAGTTCAGGCCGGAGGACGAGTTTGTGCTGGAGTCGCTCAAATGGGTGAAGGCCCCGGTTTTGCTGATGATCAACAAGATTGAC
>CAYPKH010000159.1:0-5166 GCA_964411245.1 uncultured Nitrospina sp. | reverse complement strand
GTTTCTGTTTCTGCTCGAACTCCTTGACCAGCCGTTTGACTTCCGGATGCACCTCGCAGTTTTCGCCCTTCACCGCGAAGTCGCACAGATTTTTGGCCGCGCCGAAGCCGCCGGGGAAGATGAGCGCGTCGAGGTCGTCCGCCTTGACTTCGGCGATGTCCTTGATGTTGCCGCGGGCGATACGGGCCGATTCCACCAGCACGTTGCGTGTTTGGCCTTTGGCTTCCTGGCCGGTGAGGTGGTTGATGACATGCAATTGATCCACATTGGGCGCCATGCACACCGCTTCCGCACCGGCCCGGTCGATGGCCAGCAGGGTGATGACCGATTCATGAATTTCCGTGCCGTCGTACACCCCGCATCCGGAGAGCACGACTCCGATTTTCTTTTTCATATTCCGCCTCCGCCTTGTAAGGCCTTAAAGTTAGCGATTGAACACATTTTTCGGATGGATTGAGCGGATTTTAGCACAAATCCGCGCCGTGGGTCATCGCCGAAAAGGCCCGCCGGGATGTGGAGGACCAGGCGCTGCCGCAGTAAACGCCGGATTTTGTTTGAGAGAGCGCCGGGTTTATATTAGAATCAGCTTTATACGATTCAAATCGATTGACTTTTACCGGTCGGAACACTTTAAAGAGTGCACCATGAGCGCATCAAATCCGGTTGCGGACAGCATCAAGTTTTCCATTATCAAAAACGGGTTTCCGGGCAAGGCGGTGCGCCTGCCGTTTCGGCCGGTGTACGACAGTTGCAAGCAAAACGGCACCGCGCTGGCCGACGTTCTTGAGCATCTGCAGGGCGAGGGCGTCCTCGGTGCGATGGAAGGGGATTACATCGTATTTCGTTCCCCGGAGAAAGCCGTGGAAGCCGCCCGGTCGAAAGAGACGGCCCGGCAAGCGGAATCCGATTCATCCGATGCCTCCCGGTGGAGCGGGTTTTCGGGGTTGGGGGATCTATCGGCCATGGCCAAGGAAGCGATGGCGAAACTGACGCCGGAACAGTTGGCCGAAATTAAAGAACGTGTCGAAAACATGAGCGGCGACGAAAAGAAAAACATCATCAAAATGATGTCGGAGATGATGAATTCCTCCAAAGGCAAAAGATGACCCGCGGAACGCGGTGAAAGGAACCGTTGATGCTGATTTTTGCTAAGGACATTACCCAACGCGATCACCAACATGCGCGCGAAGCCGACAATGCGCCTCTGCGCGAATACATGGAATACCAGCGCAAACTGTTTCCCTATACGGTGATCCGCGCCGGGCTGGACCTGGCGTACAAGGAGCTCGACGACGTCCTCAACTATGTCGACAACGATCACCGGAAGCCGGAAGGGGCCATGCGCGACGAATACCCGGCGGACATCCCCGAATGGTACCGCCGGCAGTTTCCCTGGTCGGGGTCATTCATGGAAATGGAGGACATGCACTCGCTGATGGTCCTGTTGATCAAGGCGATGGATTCCTTCCGCACGTATGAAAGGGCCAACACCTACCACTGGACCGTGCTGTACGACACCACCCGCAATATCGTCAGGGTTTATAACGAATTGTTGAACACCGACGCCGGGCGCGCTCGGGACATTCAACTGAGTCAGGGGGTGGAGGTGGACTTCGAGGATTGTGTCAACAACTACTGGCCGCATCTGGAGTTCATGATTCTGTCCAAACCCGATTACGCCCATAACCGGTTGATGGAACGGGTCCATCAGGCGGAAGATGCCATCAAACAGCGCTTGGCCGAGGGCGAGGCGCCTTTGGCCGCTCTGGAGAAAGCGGAGGAACAGTTTGCTTTCGACCCCGCCACCCTGCCCCTGTTGCGGCGCGATACCCTCCGCCCCGATCGGGCAGCGTTGGAATCCCGCCCCTTGAAAGACAATCCCTTCGAAGCCCTGTCGCAAATCATTCCCGCCGAAGACGACTCGCCATTCGCCGGGCTCTCCCGCATCGATGCGGAATATGAAATGAATTTTAATCTCAACCGCAGTCAGACCCCTGCTTCCTGATTGAATTATCGGCGGATAAATTTTTAAAGGAGCGCCGATATTCTGGAAAGTCATTTTTGCGATTTACAAAAAGGAAAAGGACCTTTAACCTGAAGAACAAGTTACACCACAATGTATTGAGGAGTGAAGATGGAAAAGGTTCTGCAAACGATCAACATGTGCGATTACTGCACGCATGAAAGAAAAAACTGTGGCGCCGAGCCGGTCCTCAGCCGGGAGGTGTCGCTCAACAACGGCTTAAAACTGGATTCGCAGGAAGCCGTGGTGGCCTGCGATAAATACGAAAGCCCCGTCGATTTATTGAAGGCCAAGTTTCACTAGCAAAAAACAAAGAGAGCCTGCCGCGTTTCCCGTCCGGAATATTTTGAATTTCAAGTGTAAGGACGCCAAAATTGTGAAGAGAATTTAAAATCAGTGTCTTACGCCAATTTAATTTACATCAACCTTCTATTTCTTTATGTTTCAAATCTGCAAGTGTTTCAATTTTGTAACACAACACTAACGGGCCTGTGATATCGGCCGGTTAGACTGATCACAGATACTGAGAAAAACGATTCGATCCGGATCGGGAATTTAGAAGGAAGAGGACAAAATGATGAGAGATCGAAACAAAAAAGAACTGGCGGAATTTTTATGGCTGGAAATCAATCGGGCCATTCTCAACTCGAACAATGTCCGTAACTGCCTTAAGATTTTAGAGCAGATGGACATGTTGGATTTTCTCTGCCAGCACGATTACATTCTGGACGGCAAGAAGCTGGTCGAAAAATTACTGGACGAACCCCGCAGGCTGGACGAACCGGCCGGGAATACTGAAAATTTTGAATCCTCTCATTATAATGCCATGAAAATGATTCTGGAGGGTGAAGACGCGGTGCATTCTCTCAACCATGAAGTGGATTTAACCCAAGGGGTGTTCACCAAACAATTGATCCGCGCCTACGGCTTTTGCCGTAATTAAATAGCGGGTTGAACCCCGTAACGATTTGCTGAAGTGTTTCTCCTCCACCGAGAGTGAATAAGGGTGACTTCCTTTTGCAGGCAGGATTGACATACCTGCCACCGGGCCCGGGCTGTTTATCAGCCCGGGCCTTTTGTGTTACAATCCCCTCATCAATGATTTCGATCCTTCCTTGATAGCGCTCTGACCGCCCAATCAAATCCATGACCCCCCCCAACAAACGTTCCATTCCCCGTCGATTCCGTGTGCAGGGCACCGATGGCATTCGCCGGGAGGTGCGGCGTGCCACCGATCCTTCGCTCAAGGGGTTGTCGCCGGTGCAGGCGTTTTTGGACCGGGGGGTGATCACTGAGGAGTTCATGGAGCGCTACGCTTATGCCCACGTGACCTCGTTGATCCGCAACCGGCAACTCAGGCGCGGCGATTCCTTCGTCGTCGGCTGGGACCCCCGCGACGTTAAGGGCCATTTCACCGGCGCGGTGATCCGTGGCATCCGCAAAGCCGGGGTGCATGCGGTGGTGCTCGGCACGGTGCCGACGCCGCTGGTGCCGATGGCCATGCTGTATTGGCAGGCGGGAGGGGCGCTTATGGTCACCGCGTCGCACAATCCGAAAGACCAGAACGGCATCAAAACCTTTCTCGCCTACCGGGGGATGAAACTCCTGCCGGAAAACGACATCGCCCTGACCCGAGCTCTGATGTCCCTGGGCTCCCTCCGCAACCGACCGCTCAAAGGACGGCGCATCGACCGGAGACAACCGGCGCTCGATCTGTTCCGCCGCTTTTCTCTGGACCCGGAAAATTCCTGGTGCCGGGATGTCTCGTTCAAGGACATCATCCTGGTGGTGGACCCGGCACACGGATCGCTCGCCGGCATCGCCGCGGCGGTGTTCAGGAAAGCCGGCTTCGGCAAGGTCATCGAAGTCAACCACCGCCTGAACGGCAACGTCAACCTCAACAGCGGCGTGGCCGACCTCGAGGGACATTCTGTCATTTCCCGGGACATGATCCAAAAAGGCTCCGGTCTTTTTTCCAAACACGCCGCCCTCCTGAAACTGTTTGAGCTCGGCCGGAAACATAAAAACCGTCTGTGGTCGGGGACCCTCCGCCTCAGCGGCGCGATGTTCGATGCCGACGGCGACCGCTTTTACCGGCTCGATTATCATCCGGGCAAGGACTGCCTGCTGGTGTTGAGCGGCGACGAAACGGCCTACCTGCAGGCGGCCTACCTGATGAAGCGTGATCCCAAAAAATATAAGGACACGGTTTACATCCATACGGTGGAAAGCGATCTCAACACCTCGCGGGCGGTGGCGCGGCTGGGATACCGGCCGCAGTTGTCGCCGGTCGGCGATAAATGGGTGTTGCGCCGCATCGCTCTTTTGATCCTGGAAACGCGAATGAAGGGCATGCGGGGAACGAAAGCGGCGGCCCTGAAAAAAAAACTGGCGTCCTTGAAGCAATCCGAAAAACAGGACGTCTCGGCCCTTGAAACCCTGGAGAAGCACCTCGATCGACTGAGTGCCGGTGACCCCGAGTTGCGGAATTTACCCTTCGCGGTGGGCAGTGAGGAGACGGGTCATAATATCACTCTGGGTTGGATCGAGGGGAATGAGGGCGAACGCCTGCCCGTGTTTTTCGGCAACGGTTTGAAAAGCGCTTTGAATACCTTCGCGGCGTCCCAGTTTCTGCTGGGCGACCAACCGGCGGCCCGGTATTACGCCCGGCTGGAGCGGCCCTTTCCCCCTGGGTTCAAGCAGACCCTGTACGTGTTTACCATTCATCAGGAACCCTTCGCGAACGGCTCCCGGGTCTGGCACCGCATCCGCAGATGTATCCTGAAGGCCGCACGGGATCGGGGTTACCGGGGACGGGTGACACCTTTCCGCGAGGACCGGGATATGCTGTACATCGCGTTGACATCTCCGAGGGGAACCCAGGCGGGTGTTTTTGTCCGCAACTCCGGCACCGAAAACAAGATTAGCGTCAACCTGCGCGGGGCCAAAGGCGACGCCACTTCATTAAAAGCGATGGGGGCGCAGGCCGTGCGCATCCTCTTTACCGCACTCAAAAACCAGGACAGCCCTTATTACAAAGTGGAGCTGGACCTGTTGAGCCGCATTGCGGGCAAACCTCTGATGGAGTCACAGGTCACCGGGTCCACCGCCCGGCGGGTGCTGGTGGCATTGGAAAAACAAAA